>DASWGE010000175.1:0-2837 GCA_036393895.1 Streptosporangiaceae bacterium
TGGTCGCAGGCAGCATCAGCGCCGCTCAGCTGCGCGCGGTCACTCCGTGACGAGGATGCGGGGTCCGGTGCTGCGATGAGCTTGCTGCTGGCGTCGATTGGCTTCGGGCTGATCACCTCGGCGGTGCTGGCCATCGCGTCGGTGGGCTTTACCCTGCAGTTCGCGGTCACGGACGTGCTCAACCTGGCGTTCGCGGCGGTGATGACGGCCGGAGCCTTCACTGCCTACCTGGTGAACCAGGCCGGTTACTCGATCTGGCTCGGCCTGGTCGCCGCGCTGGTCGCCGGAGCGGTGCTGTCCGTGCTGCTCAACTACCTGGTCTACACGCCCTTCCAGCGGCGCGGGTCGGCGCCGATCACGCTGGTGATCGTCTCCCTAGGGATGGCGCTGATCATCGAGTTCGGGATCGCCGGCGTCGCTGGCGGGGTCGGGGTGTCCTACCGGATGAGCCAGGGCAGCACGGTCAAAGCGGGCGGGCTCTTGCTGACCACGGTGCAGCTCGTCATCATCGGGATCAGCCTGATCGTGATGGCCGGAGTGCACGCCCTGCTCAGGTACACCAAGCTCGGCAAGGCGATGCGCGCCACTGCGGCCAACCGGATGCTCGCGCGCAACTGCGGAATCAGGGCGGGCCGCGTGATCGGCATCACCTGGGCCGTGACCGGCGCGCTGTCCGGCCTGGCCGGCACGGTCTTCGCGATCGATGTCGGCACGTTCGATGCGACGAGCACCGACATCTTCCTGGTGTTGATCCTGGCCGCGGTCTTCCTCGGCGGCCCGGGCAACGCCTACGGCGCGATGCTGGGGGCGCTGGTCATCGGTTTGTCGACCGAGGTCAGCGCCGCCTACATCGCCGCCGACTACAAATACGTGATCGCTTTCGTGGCCCTGCTTGCCATGCTCGCGGTGCGTCCGTCCGGCCTGCTCGGCGCCAGAACCTAGACGGAGGTGCCTGGCCGGTGTATTACCTGATCATCCTGCTGGTGTACGCGGCGGTCGACGCGATCGCCTGCCTCGGCCTCAGCCTGCAGTTCGGCGTCGCCGGCGTGACGAACTTCGGCTTCATCATCTTCCAGGCTGCCGGGGCGTACGTCGCCGCCACGCTTGCGCTACCGCCTGACACGGCCAACGGCGGCTTCCAGACCTACCTCGGCGGGCTTAGCCTGCCGTTCCCGCTGCCATGGATCGGCGCCGCAATGGCCGGCGCGGTGCTCGCGCTGCCGTTCACCTTCCTGTTCGGCCGGCGCATCCGTGGTGATTTCGCAGCGGTTGGCCTGCTCGTGACCGCCGTCCTGCTCAACCTGCTCGTGACGAACTTCAAGCCCCTATTCAACGGGGACGCAGGGGTGGCCCTCGTTCCCGCGCCGCTCGCCCAGGGGACATTCGTGGCGACGTCGAACGGCTACCAGTACGGCTTCGCCGCCGCCGGGCTCGTGCTGGCCGGCGGCGTCTACTGGTTCGTGCGGCGGATCACCGAGTCGCCCTATGGCCGGTCGCTCCGCGCGATGCGCGACAACGACAAGATCGCCGATTCGCTCGGCAAGAACGTGCTGGCGCTGCGCACGGGAGCCCTGGTAACTGGCGGAGCGATCGCGGGGCTGTCCGGAGCCGTGCTGGTCAGCCTCATCGGCGCGTGGTCACCCGCCGCCTGGAGCTATGCGGAGACGATCGTGCTCTTCACGGCGGTCATCATCGGCGGGGCCGGCAATCACATCGGCGCCGTGCTTGGAGCCGTCCTGGTTCCGGTCGGGTTCGAGGAGATCACCAGGTTCATTACGAACAACAACCCCAACCTCCCGCCTAACCTGCTGCCGTCGCTCCAGTGGGTCGCGATCGGCCTGCTGATCGGCGTGTTCCTGTGGCTGCGGCCGCAAGGCATCATGCCGCAGCGCAAGCGCGTGATTAATCTGGCCGCCGCGCAGGCCAGTCCGGACGCTCAGCCGGTGCCCGCCGCCGCGGCTGCCGTCCGGGAGCGCCCCCCAGGACACAGTGAGTACGACGATCGTGAGATTCTGCGCGCGAATGGCCTTAGCCGGGACTACGGCGGAGTTCACGCGGTATCCGGGGTCAGTCTCTCGATCGAGCGCGGCACGCTCACGGGACTGATCGGGCCAAACGGGGCTGGCAAATCAACGCTGCTGGCGCTCCTGGCCGGCACCGAGAAGGTCACCTCCGGGCAGATCGTCTACCAGGGCAGGGACGTCACCCCGCTGCCCGCTTTCCGCCGGGCCCGGGCCGGCCTGGTCAGAACCTTTCAGCTAGCCAGCGAGTACAAGCGCCTCACCGTGCTGGAGAACTTGATCTCGGCCGTGCCAGGCCATAGCGGCGATTCGTTCCTCGGTGCAGCGGCCGGCCGCTGGCTGTGGCGCGCCGACGAAGAGCGAGCGGTCGAAAAGGCCGGGGACCTGCTGGCCGGTTTCGGCCTGACCGGGCAGGCGAACGACTATGCCGGCGACCTGTCCGGCGGTCAGCGCAGGCTCGTCGAGATCATGCGGGCGCTGATGGCCGAGCCTGACATGCTCCTGCTCGATGAGCCCATGGCCGGCGTGCATCCCGAGCTGGCCAGGAAGATCGGGGAGGCATTGCGCTTGCTGTGCGAGCGGGGGATGACCATCGTGATGGTCGAGCATGAGCTGGCCATCATGGATGAGTTCTGCGATCCGGTCATCGTCATGGCCGACGGATCCGTTCTCGCCACCGGCACGATGGCCCAGCTGCGGGACCGCAGCGACGTCGTGGAGGCCTACCTTGTCGGCTGACAGCGCGGCCCGGCCAGCCGACAGCCGGGCCCTTGAGACGGATGGCACGGCGGCGCTGCGCGCGGACGGGATCACCGC
>DASWGE010000176.1:0-3297 GCA_036393895.1 Streptosporangiaceae bacterium
CCGGCGGTGATCTCGGTCAGGGTGAACTCCACCACTGTGGAAGCGCCATCGGCTGGCTCCACGTCGGTCCCGCGCGCCCAGCGGTAGGACAGGAAGTTGGGCTCATCAACCCGTTCAACCACGGCCAGATGCCTGCCGTGCTCCTTCCAGCCGAAGGCGGCTTTGCCGCCTGCCCGCAGGTCTATCTCGGCCGAGTCGCCGAACCAGCCTGCTACATGCTGTGCCTCGGTGAGCACAGCCCACACTCGCTCGCGCGATGCTTCGATGAGGATTTCGCGCTCGATCCAGTCATGCGACATGCCATGTCCTCTGTTCATCTGGTTTTGTGCTACCGAATGGGTGCACATCACTCACCTAAACGCAACCTTAGGGTTGCAGATATCCGGCCTGCGTCTGTTCTACTCGCGTGCAGGCTCGCTGGCCCGCTCGGGCTCGCGCGCAGTCCGCCGCGGCAGGACACGCGGGCGTCGCGGGCGGTCACGAGATCGCCTAGCAGCCGTGCGTCAACGCGACCGCTCCGCCCACCAGGTACTGCTTGGTCTCCCGGTACGGCCGTTCGGGGCTGCGGCGGGCCATCGGCGCGCCGCGTCAGCTTGGCCCTGAGCGCGTCGGCCAAGTGGTAGGCCGCGGGCAGTCCGCCCGGTGCGCGGCGCACTCGCAATCGGACTTGCGCGCCGAAATCCAGTGGGCCCGGCAGCCCGGTCGGGCCAGTCGCCGACTAGAACTGGCTGATGACACGCGCCAGTATGTCTACACCCTCCGCTATAGCCTGTTCGCTGGCGGTGGCGTAACCGAAGATGAGACCGCCTGGACCTGGACTGGCGATGCGATATGGCCCGACTGCGTCGATGCCGACCCCTGCGCGGAGGGCCGCCTCGACAACCATGGTCTCGTCGAGGTGCGGCGGCAGCCAGCTGACCAGGTGCAGGCCAGCGGAGATGCCGGACGGCTCGAGCCAGGGCAGTCGCCGCGCCAGCGCCGCCAGCAGCGCGTCGCGGCGCCGGCGGTAAACCGGGCGCATGCGCCGCAGGTGGCGGTCGAACTCTCCGCGGGTGATGAGATCGGCGAGCGCCAGCTGCTCCAGCGCTGGAGATCCCCGGTCGGCGGCGACCTTCGCGGTGGCCATCGGGCCAGCCAGGTGGCTCGGCAGCACGAACCACCCGAGCCGCAGCCCGGGTGCGAGGGTCTTGCTGGCCGATCCGGCGTAGACGACGTAATCCGGGGCAAGGCCCTGCATGGCGCCGACCGGCGTTCGGTCGTAGCGATACTCTGCGTCGTAATCGTCCTCGATCACTACTGCGCCGCGCCGGCCGGCCCAGCGGAGTACGGCAGCCCGGTTCTGGGCCGACAGAACCGAGCCGGTGGGCCACTGATGCGAGGGCGTCAGGATGACGGCGTCGGCATCAGTTTCCCGCAGCACGTCGACGCGGATGCCGTGACGGTCGACGGGTACCCCGACTATCTCAAGCCCGGCGGCTCGCGCTGCCGGGAGGGCGTCGTCACCGGACGAGGGGTCCTCTACCACGAGTCGCTTAGCGCCAGCGGCAGCCAGCACCTGGATAAGCAGAGCTATGCCCTGTGCGTATCCGGTGGAGATCACGACGTTATCCGGCTGGGCGAGCGTACCGCGGACCCGGTTCAGGTAGTCGGCGACCGCGGTCCGCAGCTGCGGCACGCCGCTTCCGGCCAAGTAGCCGAAGACGTCGTTCGGCGCGGCGGCGAGCGCGCCGCGGATCGCCCGCAGCCAGGCGGCCCGGGGAAAGCTGGACACGTCAGCACGGCCGTAGCTCAGGTCGATTCGCGGCGGCTGAGGGCGGGCCAGGCGCAGGACCGTCGCCGGCGGGGCCGGGCCAGCCGCCACCTGCGTGTACCCGCCGGCCTGGCTGGCCAGATAGCCCTCGGCCGCCAGCTGCTGGTAGGCCTCGACCACAACGCCGCGCGAAACGCCGAGGTCGGCGGCGAGGACGCGTGAGGGCGGCAGCGACGAGCCGCGCGCCAGCCGCCCGGCGCGAATCGCGTCACGGATCGACGTGGAGATCTGCAGGTGCAGCGGAATCCGCTCGCTCCGCTGGAGCACGACGAGCAGAGCAGAATTGGTCCTGGATTTATCCATCGGATTGGACCTTATCAGCAGGACCGATTCCTGTCAGGGTAGAGGTCTATCCCTGACCTATGGCTGATGCGCCCTGATCTTGGGCGCGGCCCAGCAAAGCCGACGACAGGAAGGATTCCGATGAGCGAGTTCACCGTCACCCGCACCCTGAAGGACCCGCGTGAGAGGGTCTGGCAGGTCCTCACGCAGCCCAGCCACTTCGAAGGCTGGCTGCCCGCAAAGTCGGGGACAGCGGTGCTGGACGTGCGGACCGGCGGGTCCTGGCAGGCGACCGTTATCTCCTCCGAGGGGGAGGAGATCGCCCTGACCGGCCGCTACGACGAGGTCTCCGAGCCGGACCGCCTGGTGATGACGGTCCCCGGCGATGTGGTCACCGCGATTACGCTGACTTCCGCCCCGAACGACAGCACGTGGATCGCCTACACCTTCGACATCGATGAGTCCATGCAGACCATGGTCACGGAGAGTGTCGACGATGTCCTCGGCCGGGTCTCGACCGTCCTGGCCGGGATGGTGTAGGAGGGCGGGCCGTGTACGCCGACATCAACGGCCTGAAGATGTTCTACGAGATCCTTGGCACATCAGACCCGGTCAAGGTCCCGGTGGTGCTACTGCACGGCGCGATCTCCGCGACCGGAACCTCATTCGGGCCTCTGCCGGACCTGCTGGCACAATCCCGTCAGGTCATCGCCGTCGAGCAGCAAGGCCATGGCCGGACCGCCGACATCGAGCGGCCTATGTCGGTCCAGGCCATGGCCGATGACACACTGGCCCTGCTGGCCAGCCTGGGCACCCGCCAAGCCGACCTGTTCGGCTTCAGCCTGGGCGCGGCCATCGCGCTGAACATCATCACCAACCACCCCGTCGTGGTCCGCAAGGCCGTGCTCGCATCGGTGACCTACGACAAGACCGGCCTCCACCCCGAAATGTTCGGCCGGCCAGAATCCGGGGAGTCCGCAGATGCGCCGGGACGCGACCTGCAGATTCCCTTCGAGCAGGAATACCGGGCGCTCGCCCCCGACCCAGGAAACTGGCCGGCCCTGCTGGCCAAGGTCCAGGCGATGGAACTGCCCGAGATCACCCCGCAGGCCATCTCCGCGATCGACGTCCCCATCCTGCTGATCATCGGCGACAGCGACATCGTCACACCTGAGCACGCTGTGGCGATGTTCCGGCTGCTCGGA
>DASWGE010000177.1:0-2397 GCA_036393895.1 Streptosporangiaceae bacterium
GAATCGGGCCACAGGGACGTGGGCCGTAGAGGTGCTCCCCAGCGGGGATGGGGATCGGGGGATTTCACGATGTTTGGCTGGTTGATGCCTGATGGCAGTCATCAGGCTTTGTTCGAGGGCTGGGACCGGCAGCATTACCGGCCACGGCATGGCAGGCCACCTTTGGTGGTGCGAGGCGCATACTCGGCCGCGAGTGTCATCGGCCGGGCGCGGGAGCGCTATCTGGGCGCCAGCGAGGAAGAGAGTCTGGCTGGCGCACCGGGCCGCCGCCCGCAGCGCGCCGACTTAGACAGCCTGAACACGCGACGGCGCAGCCGACGACCGGCCGGCCGGCGCTCAGTGCCGCACTGTCCGGCCACCTCTACTATTTCCACCGGAAGTGGACGAAAACGCGGCCGAAGTTCTTTGAGTCCTTCTCCACCCTGTGGTACAGCGCCTTGATGTCCTTGCGCTCGAGAAACCGCAGCACGTGCTTCTTGAGCTGCCCTGAGCCCTTTCCGGGAATGATCTCGACCAAGGGCGCCCTGGTCCGTACCGCCTCGTTGATGATGTCCTGAAGGGCGCTGTCGATGTCCCTGCCCCGGTTGTAAATGTCGTGCAGGTCCAGCTTGAGCTTCATCGCCGCCTCTCGGGTCGGTGCCGATCTCACGTTACGCTGCCGCAATGCCGGATGACATCATGCGCAAACCCCGGCGCCGGCCCTAGTGATCTGCGTGCTGGGCGACGCTCACCTCGATGTCATCGTCGCCATCTCAGGTCCTGTGGCGCCGGACACCGATACTCCCGCGCAGACCAGGGTGAGCGTCGGCGGCCAGGCGGCCAATGTCGCGGCCTGGGTGTCAGCGCTCGGCGGCCGCAGCAGGCTGATCGCCGCGCTGGCGGACGACGCGGCGGCCGCGCTAGTCGGCAGCGATCTGACGCGCCGCGGGATCGACCTGGTGGGGCCTGTCATGGCAGGGCGAACCGGCGTGGTGGTCTCGCTCTCCGAGGGCGGCTCGCATCGCTCTATGCTCACCGATCGCGGCGTGGGCCCCCTACTGGCCGACGCGGATATCCGGCCAGCATGGCTGGACGGCTGTTCCTGGCTGCATCTGCCCGCATACAGCCTGACCAGTCTGCCGGTGCAGGCGGCCGCGATCGCCGGCGTCGCCGCGGCACGTGCGCGGTCGGTACGGCTGAGCATCGACCTCTCGTCGACCGCGGCCATCACCGGATACGGTCTTCCAGCCTTCGCCGACCTGCTGCGAGAACTCCGCCCCGAGCTTGTGTTCGGCAACAGGGCGGAGACCGACCTGGTCGGCGGCTTGCCGGGCACGCAGATAATCACCAAGCTGGGGGCTGACGGCGTCCTCGTTGCCGGGCAGCGCTACCCGGCGCTCTCGACCGAGCCAGCAGACGCGACGGGGGCCGGGGATGCCTTCGCTGCAGGGTATCTTGTCGGCGGTGTGCACCTTGGCCTCGCCGCGGCGGCGAGGGCAGTGGCGACGATGGGGGCGATGCCGTGACGGTTCCGCTGCGCGTGTCCGACGAGGTATCAGGTGCGCTGGCGACCGGCCGGCCCGTCGTCGCCCTCGAGACCACGCTGGTGTCGCACGGCTTCTCAGCGGGGCGAGGACTTGCTGTGGCGCTCGAATCCGAGGAGCGAGTCCGGGCGGCCGGTGCCGTGCCGGCCACCGTCGGGGTCGTCGACGGCGCCATCCGGGTCGGGCTGGACGCTGCGGCGCTTGAACGGTTCGCTGAGGCCGGCGATGCGGCCCGCAAGGTCGGCGCCAGGGACATCGCGGCGTGCGTCGTGCAGCGGGCTCTCGGATCGACCACAGTCGGCGGAACTCTGGCCGCCTGCCGGATAACGGGGATCAGGTTCATGGCGACCGGCGGCATCGGCGGTGTGCACCGCGGGTTCGCTGACTCGCTGGATATCTCGGCTGACCTGATGCAGATCGCGAGCACTCCTGCGGTCGTGGTCTGCTCGGGGGCCAAGTCGATACTCGACGTGCCGGCCACCGCCGAGCTGCTCGAGACCCTCGCGGTTCCCGTTCTCGGCTGGCAGACGCCGACCCTTCCGCTCTTCTACACCGCGGCCGGCGGGCCCCCGGTCTCCGCCGTCGTGGGCACCCCTCCGGAGGCAGCCGAAGTTGCCGCTGTGCACTGGGCGGTGAACCCGTCCGGCGGGCTCGTGCTCGCAAGGCCGCCCGCCGACGGGCTGGATCTGACTGAGCTCATCGGCAGCGCGGTCGAACAGGTCCGGGCTCGCGGCATCACCGGCCAGGCGGTGACTCCTGCCGTGCTCGCCCTGATCGAGGATCTCAGCGATGGCCGCAGCGTCGCGGTGAACAGGGCACTGATCGCCGACAATGCCAGCCTGGCGGCGGAGGTCGCCGTCGCCTACGCCGCTAC
>DASWGE010000178.1:0-37171 GCA_036393895.1 Streptosporangiaceae bacterium
TACCACCCGCCGGACCGGCTCCAGAACCTGATCCGCGCCCGGCAGCGGACCTGCTCCTTCCCCGGATGCCGGCGCCCCGCCACCCGCTGCGACCTGGACCACACCCTCGCCTACGACCAGGGCGGCCGCACCTGCGAGTGCAATTTGTCGCCTTTGTGCCGACGGCACCACCGCACCAAACAGGCCGCCGGCTGGACGCTAACCCAGCCCGAACCCGGCGTCCTGATCTGGGCCACCCCGCACGGCCGCACCTACACCGTCACCCCAGACCCCTACCTCGTCTAACCAGAAGTTTCGCCGACCAGCGCCTTCAGCGCGCCGAAACTCGCAGCTACGGGTGTCCTCTTGAGTATGGAAGCTCTTCTGAGCCCAGCCAACTGCGGTAGGGCCGGACCGGGTCGCCAAGCGGCTGGAGTTCTCTGGCAGTCGGCGTCGGAATGCCCCGCGCGAGCCCACAGCCTTTCCTGACCCCGAGGTCGGCGGTCGGCCATCCGCGAGCCCGTTCCTTGGCCTCTGGGCACGGCGCGTCCCGGCTGGTGCCGGGCTGCAGCTGCTCAGGAGCCCAGGTAGCGCAGAACGGCCAGCACCCGGCGGTTGTCGTTCTCCGACGGTGGCAGACCTAGCTTGCCGAAAATGCTGGCCACGTGCTTCTCCACCGCCCCCGTAGACAGGACGAGCGCCCTGCTGATGCCCGCGTTCGACCGACCCTCCGCCATCAGGGTAAGGACCTCGCGCTCGCGCGGTGTTAGCGCGGCTACGCCCGGCTGCCTTGCTGCTAGCAGTTGGCTGACGACCTCGGGATCGAGCGCAGTCCCGCCGGCACTTACGCGGGCTAGGGCGTCGGCGAACTCGGCCACGTCGGCGACCCTGTCCTTCAGCAGGTAACCCACGCCGGCGGCGCCGCCTGCCAGCAGCTCAGACGCGTACCTGGTCTCGATGTACTGCGAGAACACCAGCACTCCGGTGCCCGGATACCGGTCCCGCAATTCCAGCGCCGCCCGCAGTCCCTCATCGGTGTAGGTCGGCGGCATCCGGACGTCTACCACCGCGACGTCGGGACGATGCTGGGCCACCGCGGCAAGCAGCGCCTCACCATCGGCGACGGCGGCGCAGACCTCATGGCCGCGTTCGGTGAGCAGCCGGGTCAGGCCCTCCCGCATCATGGCCGCATCTTCGGCGATAACCACCCGCATGTGCGTCCTCACACACGCAGCGGTAGGTCGACGCAGATCCGGGTCGGGCCGCCGGGCGGACTGCTGATCTCCATGTGACCGTCAACTATGCGGATGCGCTGCGCGAGTCCGGCCAGGCCGGTTCCGTGCGGGTCGGCGCCACCGGCGCCGTCGTCGCTGACCGTGAGGCGCAGCGTCGAATCCCGCTGCGCGGCCTCGAGCATGATCGTCTCTGCGCGGCTGTGCTTCACCGCGTTGGCTAGCAGCTCGGCAGCGCAGAAGTAACCGATCGACTCGATCGCCGCCGAGGGGCGCCTGGCAATGCTGGTCGTCAGCTTGACCGGAACCGCGCTGCCCGCGACCAGCGTGGCCAGTGCGTCGGTCAGGCCGTTGTCGAGCACAGGCGGGTGAATGCCCTTGGCCAGCTCACGGAGCTCGCCGAGCGCATCCTTGGCGCCCTGGTGGGCTGCGTCGACGAGCTCGCGGACCGCCGCAAGATCGGAAGGGTCACCGTCGGCGCCGAGTTTCTCCCTGGCCATGCCGAGGTTCATCGCCAGCGTTGCCAACCGGATCTGTGCACCGTCGTGCAGGTTGCGCTCTACCTGGCGGAGAACCGCGGCGGAATCGTTGACCGCCAGCGCCCGGGTCCGCTCCAGGTCACGCACCCGCTGCGCCAGCGTCCGCGGCCCGAGCAGGACGCGGATGAGCCAGCGGTCCACCCAGACGACTGCCCGGGTGACCCAGGGGGCGGCCAGCACCATGCCGACGCCCGCGGCGAAGGCGGCGAACGTACCGGGGAAGGTGGCGACCCGGAAGGTGCCAGAGCCGAACAGACCGAAGGGCGTAAAGACAGGAACCGGACTCAGGTGTGTGCCCGGCGGGTGGTTGCGCATCAATCCCCACCAGAACGGATAGGTCAGGTCGGCGATCCCGGCAGCCCACCAGGCGACGGCATAGAACTCGAACACGGCGACCGGGAACTTCAGCAACAGATAGACCGTCGCCCTCCAGCCAGGACCGTCGCGGAACCTGGCTGCGAGCCAGCCTTGTTTCCCGGGCCGAGCGGGCAGTCCGTGGCGCGTGCGCAGCGGCGGCGGCTCGCTGATCCGCTCGGCGAGAAGCCAGGCTGCCAGCCAGCGGATAACGCCGCCCAGCGGCCGGGCGGCGGCGAGCGCCAAAATGAGCAACAGCAGCACGAGGACCGGGGCCCAGATCGCGGTCCATGCGGCGGAATCCGGGGTGGGCCCTGCCGCGGTCGCAATGGCGAGGGCACCCCCGAACGCGATGCCCAGGAAGCCGAACCCGATCGGCGCGCCAGCCAGCGCGAATAGCGCCTCCCGGCGGGCTCGGCCAGTGACCGGGGCGACAAGCGCCGCACGCGCGATCACCCGCACCCTCGCGACACCGGCCTGGTCCATGCCGACAGTCTCCCAGTGGGTCCGGTTAATGCTGATCAGGCATCACGTCTGGACAGGAGCCACCCGCCTACGCCAAGAGCCACGGCGGCGTACAGGCACAGCACGCCGAGTCCCGCCCACGCCGACAGGAAGTGCGGGCAGCTGGCGGCACCCGGGCCGCAGGTTTCCGGCTTGGTCGTGGCGAGAGAATTCGCGATG
Organism: Streptosporangiaceae bacterium; assembly: GCA_036393895.1. Lineage (GTDB taxonomy): Bacteria > Actinomycetota > Actinomycetes > Streptosporangiales > Streptosporangiaceae > Chersky-822. The sequence continues at coordinate 2,789 of DASWGE010000178.1, forward strand.
ATCGAGATCGGCAGGTAGGCGATCGCCCCGTGGGCCAGCGCGCCGATGAGCTGCGCCAGGATCCACACGCCGCCGACCAGCACGCCGATGGCCGCGGCGGTGTGCCGGACCATGGCGCCCAGGCCCAGGCCAAGCAGCCCAATCAGGCTGAAGCTCGCCCCGGACAGGACCACTGCCCGCAGCACACCAGGTTGCGACAGCGTGGGCGCCGCTATGCCGCCCCGGAGGGCGGCACCGCCCGCGATGAACGCGATGAACGATGCGGCCTCCCCCAGGGCCAGCGTTACGCCGCCGAATACTGCTGCCTTGGCGGCCAGCACCAGCGGCCGGTTCGGGACCGCGGCCAGGGTGGCGCGGATCAGCCCGGAGGTGTATTCGCTCGTCGTGATCATCACCCCGAGCACGCCGGTGAGCAGCAGTCCGGGGATCACGCCGGCCAGGGCGTTGTTGGTCAAATCGCCGGACGCGTTTTTGGTGTTGAGCCCGATGACGATCGCCATGGCGATGGCCCCGGCAACGGTGATGGCCAGCGTCCACCACGTAGACCGCAGGGTCCGGAGCTTGATCCATTCCATCGCGGCCACCTGCAGGAACCGGTAGTGCACGCGCGAGGCCGGATTGCTTCCGGCCACAGAGGCTGGAGCGGCGGTCATGACGTCCTGCCTGAGGCGCGGTTCTCGTTTCGTTCCTCAGCCCGGTCTTTGGCCCGGAAGTCGGCAGTGCCTGAGGTCAGTTCCAGGAACGCGTCCTCCAGCGAGGCGGACCCGGTCGACAGCTCAGCGACGGTGGTATCGGCGAGCAGGCGCCCGCCACCGATGATAATCAGCCGGTCGGCGGTGAGCGCCATCTCGCTGATCAGGTGGCTCGAGACGAACACGGTCCTGCCTTCGGCGGCCAGCGATCGCATCAGGGTCCTGATCCAGCGGATTCCCTCCGGGTCGAGGCCGTTGACCGTCTCGTCGAACAGCAGCACCGGCGGATCGCCCAGCAGCGCCGATGCGATGCCGAGGCGCTGGGCCATGCCTAGGGAGAAGTTGCCGGCCCGGCGGGCCGCAGCGCTCGTGAGTCCGACGATGCCCAGGACCTCGTCGACTCTTGCTGCCGGGATCTTGTTGCTCGCGGCAAGCGCCGCCAGGTGGGCGCGGGCCGAGCGGCCCGGATGGAAAGCCTTGGCCTCGAGCAGCGCTCCGACCTCGCGCAGCGGCCAGCCAAGCTCGCCGTAACGGCGTCCGCCGATCACGGCTGAGCCGCGGTCCGGGTGGTCAAGGCCGAGGATCATCCGCATCGTCGTCGACTTGCCTGAGCCGTTCGGGCCCAGGAACCCGGTCACGCTACCGGGTCGGAGGCCGAAGCTCAGCGCATCCACTGCCAGAACTCTGCCGTAGCGCTTTGTCAGCCCGCGGACCTCGATCACGAGTCCCTCCCGGAAGCGCGGATGCTGCCCGGTGCGCATTTCGTTAGCTTCAGGTTGTCTGCCATGCCATCCACGCTAGGAATCAGTCGGCCCGCCAGGAACGTGGCAAGCACCCCTCTTCACACGGGGGTTTTCCTCCGGTGCGCGGCCACGGTTGGAAGATGCCGCTGCCAGGTCCGGGCGATGCTGCTGATCTGTCGTTGGCTGGATCAGCGGGTGAGGGCGCTCTGCCCCGCGCCTGCGTAGAGCTCCGCTGCGCGCCAGCAGTACCAGGCCGCGACGCTGCGGTAGGGCCGGAACGGGTCGCCAAGCGGCTGGAGCTCTTTAGCGGTCGGCGTCGGAATGCCCCACGCGAGCCCGAAGCCTTTCCTGACCCCGAGGTCGCCCGTCGGCCAGACGTCCAGGCGCCGGAGCCGGAAGAGCAGGAACATATCCGCCGTCCACTGCCCGATTCCGCGGACGGACGAAAGCCTCACTGCGATCTCTTCGTCGCTCAGCCCTCGCAGCCGGCGCGGGTCAAGCACGACCGTCCCGTCGAGCACCTTGGTTGCCAGATCGCGCAAGGAGGCGACCTTGGCCGCGGACAGACCAACGGAACGTAGCGTTTCGTCGGAGAGCGGCAGCAGCCGTTCTGGCGTCACCTCACCGCTCATGGCCGCGATCAGGCGGCCGTGAATCGCAGCAGCTGCCGCGCCGGCCAGCTGCTGGTACACGATCGCGCGGACTAGGGCGGCGAAATGCCCTTCGGTGAGCGCCTGCAGGCGCGGCGGACCTGCCTGCTCAATCAGACGGCGCAGCACGGGATCCCGCTCAGCCAGGATCGCGGCGGCCGCCGGGTAGCCGCGGACCGGCCGATCGCCTGCTGGCTGACTGGGCATGAGCTTGATCCTATTTCCTCGCGCGATCGCGCTACCGCGGTTGGCCTGGCGAGCGGTGGTCGCGCCGACGAATGCGGCGGCGTTGGACGCCTGCTGTTCAATCCTGAAAGCCGCTGACTTCCTCTTCTGACCCACTCACCGCGCTGTCGGTCAGATCCTGGCGCGCAGGATCATCCTCGCGCGGATCAGCGCTGCTTTCGAGTGCGGTGTCCTCCCGGTAATCGGTGGCAATGTCGATGACCTGAGTTTGCGGAAGGAACGAAGGGTCGAGCCGCACCAAGTCCCATTCGTTGATCCAGGACCGCACATATTGCCGCATCCGGGTGGCCCCAAGCCGTTCCAGGCCAGCTACGTCTGGCGGTGACCAGCCGAATGCGTCGCCGTGCAGCTTCTTGAGCGACCCGTATGCGCGGTCAAGCTCGTCATTGTCCGGCGGCTCGAGCAGGAGCATGTCGTGCTCGATGTGGCGCATGCCCGCCTCAGCGAGCCCCGCCGTGACATCCCACTCAGGTGACTCCTTGGCTCGGAGTCGTGCCGGGATCTGGTTGCGATCGTCCTTGCCCGTCAGAACGGCGGCTTCGAAGTCATCTGTCATCGCAAATACCGTGACCAGCGGCAACCCTGAGCCGCCCTCCCGGCCGGCCAGCCACCTGGCCAGTTCGGCATACGAACGTCCTCGTTGCAGCAGTGAATAGCGGCCGATCAGCTCGACCTCGTCGAAGAAGATAACCCAGCCCTTGTGCCCGGCCGCTCGCAGCAGGCGGGCAGCGAATGAGAACCGCTGGCGCGCGAGTTCGCGCGCGGTCACCGGCGCAAAGTTAAAAAGGCCCGCCGCCCCGACCGACCGGAGCGCGCGGCGCAGGTCGGTCATTCGCAGCGGCTCGCCGCCCCAGAACCGGACGAGGGCGTCGACCGTCTCATCGCTGCCTGGCACATCGCCACCGCGAAGCCGCTCGTGGCAGAGCAGGGTGGCCGGAAATCGCTCGTCGAGTCCGCTCACCGGAGAATTCACCCAGCGGCTCAGCTCGGCATAACGCGGCGTATCGGGGTCCAGCGCAGCGGCGGATTCGGTCAGTACTCCGTGCGCGCGTCCCGGGTCCACGGCCGTCTGAGTGGCGGCTCGGAATACCTTCACTGGATCGTGAAGCGGCGTCTCCTTGCTGATAACGACCGTGCTCACCACAAAGCCCGATGTCATGGCCAGGTGGCCCAGGTGGGTCAGAAGGTGACTCTTTCCTGAGCCAAACCCGCCGCCCAGCAGGAGTCCCGGTGACTCAGATCCAAGCCTCGCTGGCTCACTCGCGCGTTCTAGAAGGGCCGTGAACCGATCCTCGGTCGCCGGCTGGCCAGAGCCGAGCACCGCGACGGCGTCCCAGCTTGGCACGCCCGACCGGAGCGCCTCAACAGCCCGGCGCCTGGCGATTAGTTCCTGGCTCATCGGCCCGCTCATGCGATCGCTTCCAACCGGACCTCGAGCCGTATCAGGGCGGCGAAGGGATTGGCGCGCCGCCGGTCACGAACTTCATCGGCGACCCTGAGCTGCAGCGCCGAGTAGGCGGGCAGGCCCCGGGACTCATCGGTCATCAGTTCGGGCGGGATCACCGCTACGACGAGGACACCTCGCAGTTCGTCGGTGGAATCGATGAACTGGCGCAGCACCTCGTAGGCATCGAGGACCGCGGCCTTTGAGTAGTAGAAGCCATCCCTGGCTTCCGCGGGCGGGCGCCGTGCTACAGCGAGCCGGCCGTAGTCGAGGTGCAGAACCAGGCCGCCTTGACCAGCCGCCAGGAGCAAGGCCGCGGTGGACAGGAGCATGGCCCTGGCGTTGTGCCGGCCGATACGGGTGTAGATGAGCGCGGATCGCAGCGCCGCGATAGATCGCAGTTCGCCGCGTAGCCAGCCGAGCACGGCCTCGTGCTCGGCCGTGTCGACGTCCCCTGCTCCTAGCTGCGCCTGTGCAATGCGCAGCATCGCGCGGCCCATCTCGGCCGTGATCGCAGGATCGTCCAGCAACCTGCGCTCAAGCAGCCGGCGGACGCTGCGGTAAAGCTCGCGGGCGTCCACGTCATGACGACGGGCGACCTCTGCCACCACCAGCGGAGCGCCGGGCGGGACGGGGAAAGCCGCGTGCTCATACGCAGCGCGCACATGAGCGGCCGCCAGCCCGTGCCAGTCGACCGCCCTGGACACGGCGAAGAAGATCTGGTCGACCATGTGGACGCGGGCTGAGTCGGCCGAGATGCTGACCCAGAGGCTGGCGTGGTCGGCCGCAGCCGCTGCCAGCGCTGACTCGAGCCGGTCGGCAGCCTGGCTATCGCCCACCACTGCTACCTTGACCGCTGCGCCGCCGGCCGACACGTAACGTGCCAGGTACTCGCGAGCGAGGAATTCGGCGTAGTCATCGACCTTCAAAATGCCTCCGCCCAGCACGCCACTCGGCGCCATGAGCTGGCCCGAACTAGTCATTGCGGCACCGGTGCTGTGAACGACACACCCCAGTAGCGTTGCTGCTGGCCCGTCCGGGCAACGGTGGTGAGCACCCCGGCGGTCCGGGTACCGCTGCTGGCATGCCAGCGCAACGCCCTTCCGGCCTTGGTCACCCGCTCGCTGCTTTGATCGAGCAGATAGAGGTCGCGCGCGAACTCGGGGCGGGTGTACTCCTTTCCCTGTCCTGGTAGCAAGGTCAGCACGGACCAGATGTCCACAAGGCGCACTACGGCATCCGGCTTCTTCCCGGTCCGGGCAACCACCAGCTCGTAGCCGGTTGCCAGGCTCTCCAGGAACTGCGCGGAACGGAACTTGGGCGGTCGCTGCTGTCCGGCTGACAGCAGCCCGATCAGCGCCGATGGACGCAGCCGCCGCTCCCGCTTTCGATCGATCTCGACCAGCGCGTCGGCCGGCACGACACGCACGATCGACGGATAGCAGAGCAGCCGTTCGTCCTCCTCGAACATCGCCAGACCTCGATCGGCAGCGAGCGCCAGCAGTTCCTTGGCATATTCTCCAGAGCCGAGGTACGCGGACTCGTCGAGGTCGAACGAGGCCCGCACGTCCTGCACCGTGAAGGACATTTCGTTAGCAAGCTCGGCGGCCGCGCCAAGCGCGCGCCGCAGTTCCCGTACCTCGCCGCCCTCAGCGGCTGCTTTGGCCTTGCGGAGCTCCCTGGTCAGAACGCCGGCCGACTTGAGCGCAGCCGCCGCCCCATCGGCTGTGCCGCTTAGCGCTGATTCGAACCTGCCCGCAGACTCCACTCTGGCTCCTTCAAACCGCCCGGATGACACTCTAACGTTGGCCACAGACGACGCCGATTCAAATCGGGCGCCAGCACAGCAACCTATCGCCGGAACCGCCACGGCTCCCGGTTTCCGGCCAGGTTCGGAAGCGCTGCACCGCAACACCCGTCGCCGTCCCTTCAGGGCATCTGGCCCATCAATCGGACCGGTAGTCTGCTGCGCATGGACCAGCCTGCTGACACGAATGCGGCCATCTGGCAATCCAAACAGACCGCCCAGACCTGGGCCGCGGAGGCGGCAGCACGCGAGCGGAATCATGCGGCGCAGTGGCAGTTCATGGCCGATCTGCTTCCTTTCGGGGAACAGGACGCGTTCACGTTCGCCGATCTAGGCGCGGGGACAGGGAATCTATCGCGCGCGATCCTCAGCAGGCACCCGCACAGCACGGCGATACTGGCCGACTTCTCCGACCAGATGATCGGGGCCGGCGAGCGCGAAATGCAGCCGTTCCGCGGGCGCTACCGCTACGTCGAATTCGACCTGTCGACGGGCCAATGGCCCGCGGAGATTCCGGCCCGGGTCGATGCGGTCGTGACCTCACTGTGCGTCCACCATCTGCCCGATGAGCGTAAGCAGGGCCTGTTCAGCGAGATCTTCGAGCACCTTGTCCCGGGCGGCTGGTCGCTCAACTACGACCCGGTGCGCCCCGAGGATCTCGTAGTTGCCGCGGTGTGGCAGCGGGTGGGCGATTACTACGATCCCGAGACGGCGCGCAGGCGGCTGCATCCGACGCCGGAGGAGCGGGCCCGGCATCAGAACCACGTACGGTACATGATCCCGCTGACCCAGCAGCTGGCGTACCTCCAGGCGGCCGGATTCCAGGGCATCGATATCTACTGGAAGCGGCTTGAGTGGGTCATTTACGGCGGGCGCCGACCGGACTAACGCCGCGCCCTGAAACACGAAGCCCGCTCTAGACTTTGCGTCTCGTAGTCGCCTCGGTGAGCAGACGGAGATCGATAGCGTGTTCCGGTGAAGCGAACGGAGAGCCTGGCGCACTGACATCGAAGCGACCGCTGTCCGGCACGTAATCGCGGCCGCGGGCGATGACGCGCCGGAGCTTTCCTAGCGCCGAGATGTCGGTTCCCGGGTCGCCGTCCACGACGATGAGGTCGGCGTCGTATCCGGGTGCGAGGCGGCCGGTGATGGTATCGAGGCCGAGCGCCGCCGCGGCCTCTGTGGTAGCCATCGCGAGCACCTCCGCTGCCTGGAAACCCAGCGTCACCAGGTATTCCAGCCCGCCGACGTACTGGTGGTGCGGCGTGTTGTCGATGCCCGCGTCCGTGCCCGCGATGAGTCGCACGCCCATCTCGTGCATCGCCTTAAGATGCTGGCCGACACGGATGCCGGTCAGTTGCGCGACGTAGGGGGCGTTCACGCTGGTTGTCGGGCAGACGAAGATGCCGCTCTCCGCGATCTCCGCGGCGAGCGGCTCGCTGAAGAGCCGCTCGTTGGTCTCGGTGACGAACGAGCAATGCTCAAGCGTGGTCACGCCGGCTTTGACCGCCCGGTGGATGCCCTCGATGCCGTGGGCGTGCGCGGCGACCGGCTTGTCGACTCGCCTCGCCTCATCGACGACCACCGCCAGCTGCTCGCAACTGAACTGGGCGTACCAGGGTGCCGATCCCGGCGTCATGAACCCGCCGGTCGACATGACCTTGATCAGGTCCGCGCCCCGCTTGTGGTGGGTCCGAACCATGCGCCGGAGGTCATCCTCACTGTCAGCTTCGCCGCCCATGAACCAGCAGTGCCCGCCGGTGACGGTGATCGGGCGGGTCGCGACGACCAGCCGTGGCCCGCGGGCCAGGCCCGCAGCGATCGCATCACGAACGACCACGTCCAGATAGGCTCGCGCGCCGAGGTCCCGTGCTGTCGTGACGCCCACGCCGAGCAGATCACGGGCGTTATGCAGCATCAGGACGAGTTGCTGCTCGTCGGTCTCGCTGCGCATCCGCGCGGCCGGCTGGGGGCCGCCGTCGAATCCGAGATGGACGTGGCAGTCGATCAGGCCCGGCGTGATGGTTGAGCCTGGATAGTCAGTCCGTGGCAGCCGCGCGAACTCCGCCGGCAGCATAGCGGCGCAGCCGACCCAGTCCACGGTGGTGTCGCCGACCACGACCGCGCCGTCGGTCACCGTCGCGTCACCGGTCATGACGCGCCGCGCGGTGAGCACCTCTGCCATGCCACCACCTCGCCTCGGCCAGCCCGCAGAGCGCGAACGGCAGCGTTGGCGACGGGAATCCACGCTATGGGAGCGCCGGAAACACCGTCAAGGCCGCGGATCATGACCAATGCCGATTGCCGGGCGGGGATGGTGCAGGTGATCAGGTACAGCCGGTGCAGGATATGGGGGTGGGAAGTCTCAGAGACGCGATCGACGGTACAACTGCCGAGATGCTCCGCGCCCGACAGAGCGTCAAATGGACAACTCCGGGTCCGGGCGGATTCGGCGCGGCAATTGCGGAGATGGACTTCGGCGCCGCCCCGCCGGTCATCGACGCGCTGGAACGGCTGTCAGAGGACGCGGCGTTCGGCTACCTGCCGCCGCATCTTTCTGAGGAACTCGCCGTGGTGTGCGCGGAGTTCGAGCTGCGCCGCTTCGGATGGGAGCTTGACCCGGCGGTGATCCACCCGGTTCCTGACGTGATCAAAGCTCTGGAGATCGCCATCACGCATTTCTCGCGCCCGGACTCGCCTGTCATATTGCCGACGCCCGCTTACATGCCGTTTCTCATCGTGCCTGGCCTGCTCGGCCGCGAGATCATCCAGGTGCAGATGCGCAACGACGGAGGGTTCTTCACCCTCGACCTCGACGCGATCGAGGACGCCTTTCGCGCCGGAGGGCATCTGGTCGTCTTCTGCAACCCTTACAATCCGCTCGGGCGCGTCTTCACTCGCGACGAGATGATGCAGCTTACTGAGGTGGTCGACCGGCACGGCGGCCGCGTTTTCGCTGACGAAGTCCACGCGCCGCTCGTCTATCCGGGGCAGCGACACATCCCGTACGCGTCGACCTCTGACGCTGCCGCATCACACACGCTGACCTCAACGTCCGCCTCCAAAGCGTGGAACCTGCCGGGTCTCAAGTGCGCAGTTGTGATCCTCAGCAACGAGCCGGACAAGCAGCACTGGGAGGAAATGGGAGTCTTCGCATCGCACGGTGCGAGCAATCCCGGCGTGGTCGCCAACATCGCGGCATTCCGGCATGGCGAGCCGTGGCTGGACGAAGTCCTCGCTTATCTCGACGAGAGTCGTCAGCTGCTCGGCGGCCTGCTCAGCCGAAAACTTCCGACGGTGCGCTACCGACCGCCCGACGGCACCTATCTGGCCTGGCTGGACTGTACGGCGCTGGATCTCGCCGAGTCGCCCGGCGTACTCGTGACTGACCGGGCGCGCGTCAGTGTCGTGGACGGGCCAGCCTTCGGCGCCGGCGGCGCAGGGTCGTTCCGGTTCAACTTCGCGACGCCGCAACCGCTCCTCACCGAGATGATCGAGCGGATCGCCGCCGTCCTAAACACCGGGTAGGACCATCACCATGCGCTATACCCGGTTGACTTTCAAGCCAGCTCGGATGCGGCGGCGCCGATGAGGCCACAACCGCTGGTCAGCGGCGGCGCGGAAGGCACGGCCGAGTCCTCGTATCCGATCAGTCCGTAGCGCATGGCGGTCATCAAAACTTGGGCGCGGTTGGCCGCACCGAGCTTGTCGTAGAGCCGCGCAACGTAGGTCTTGGCGGTCGACTGGCTGATGTACATCGCGAGCGCGATGGCTGGGATCGACAGCCCGTCCCTCAGGTACCGCAGGACCTCGGCCTCTCTCGGGCTGAGCGCCAGCCGGTCCCTGATCGTGCGCCGCCTGGTGATCGCCACGGCCAAGCCCGAGGCCGTGAACGACGATGCGGCTACCGCGGCGTGCCTGATCGCGGCGAGCACTTCCTCGACGGGAGCGGTCTTCGCCACGAACGCGGATACGCCGGTCTCCATCGCGCGGAACAGCACATCGTCCTCACCCCGCGAGGTGAGCATGACAATCCCCAGGTCGACGTAGAGATCGCGGAAGATCCTCGCGAGTCGCATGCCGTCGCCATCGGGCAGCGTCGCGTCGATGGTGACGACATCGGGGCCAGACTGGGCGATCGTCTCGGGTGCCAGGCCGGCAAAGCCGCACTCAGCCACGATCTCGATGTCAGCATGCTCCGCGACTAGCTGGCGCAGGCCGTACCTGGTGAGTGTATGGCCGTCCACTATGGCCAGGCGTATCGTCATCGCGAACCCCCCCAGGCTCTGCATTATGGTGCGTCAGCGGAGCCCCTTGTGCTTGCGCGGCAACCTGGACGCGACTCACCTGGGATGTTTCTGACGTGGCATCACGAACTAGACGTGGTGCCCTTGTGGCTAGTTGGCACAGCCTTTGCATTGTTGTCGTTCTGTGATGAGAGGTTGCTCGCTCGTTCACTAGCGGCCGGTGAGGACCGCGAGAAACGCCCCGGCGAGCATGTAGGGCCCGAAGCTGATCATGGCGCGCCTGGAGATCCTCCGGCTGGTGAGCAGGACGAGCCCGACGGCGGCAGCTGTCACGAAGCCGAGGCTCGCCCCGGCGAGCAGCGTTCCCCAGCCAAGCCAGCCGAGCAGCAAGCCGATCAACCCGGCCAGCTTGATATCCCCGCCGCCCAGCTGGCTGGCGCTCAGCAGGCCGAGCACCAGGTACGCGGCGCCGAGCGCCAGTCCGCCAAGCAGCGCCCTGGCGAATCCCGGCCAGGCGTCATCGGCTGCCGCGGCCAGCGCCAGCAGGACGATCATCCCCGGATAGGCCGGCAGCGTCAGCCGGTCGGGAAGCCGCTGCACGGCGACGTCGACCTGCGCGAGCGCCACGCCAAGTATGGCGAGGAAGGCGGCCGCACCAAGGGCTGGCTGGAAGCCGATCCTTGCGGCCAGGAGTGCCAGAACGGCCGCTGTCACCACTTCGATCGCCATCGGCGCGCCAATCCAGGATCCGCAGTGCCAGCACCGGATCGCTGGGCGCCGCGGCAGCGCGGCCGCGCACTCCCGGCAGGTCATCTCCTCCGGCTCGCCGCTCGGCACGGACATCCTGGCTACCTGGCCGCGCAGCACCGTGCCGGCCGGCAGGCCGACGGCCGCGCTCGTCGCAACCGAGATCACGTCCATCATTTACGCCTCGCAGCGCCGGGGGATCTGCTAGAAGTTCGATTAACGGTCCCAGGCGACCTCTGTCCTTCGCTGGCCCTTGTCATCCGTTTGAATGACGTGTCGGCCGATAAGACGAACTTGTCCGCTCGTTATCCGGAAGTCACTTTCGGTCATGATCAAACCTATACGCTGCGCGGTACTAGGCGGCACGGTGCCGTCCAGAAGGCGTGGATCGCTCGCCGGCCTGTCGAAGGAGTTCCGAATGCTGAAGCACCTGGTGTCACTCAACAACCGTCTCGCTCAGCTCCGCAGCGACGACCGCGGAGTGACCTCGGTCGAGTACGGCCTCATGGTCGCCTTGATCGCGGTCGCGATCATCGGGTCGGTCATTGCGCTCGGCGGAAAGCTGAACACCCTGTTCACCGACGTCGCCAACGCGATCTGACCAATAGCTCTCAGGGGAGCGAGGCGGGTTCATTCGCCTCGCTCCGCTTGCTGCCACACAACTCGCTCCGCCTGCTGCCACAAAAAGGAGGATTCCGATGCTCGCTGTCTTCGCGTCGGCGCGGCGGATTCTGGGCCGTCTGCGGGTCCTGGATGAGCGAGGCGTCACCTCCGCGGAGTATGCGCTGATGGCGACGCTCATCGCTGTCGTGATCAGCGGCGCGGTGGCCGTATTCGGGTTGAGCGTTAACAACTTGTTCAGCGGGATCGCCGGGGCATTCTGAATGTCGAACATCGGACCGTGCGACGGCCGGCCTGCACCGCTCGCACGGTTGCCGGAGTTGGAAGGGGGTTGGCGAGGATGAGTCGGCGACTGTTCGGTTTGCCCGATCGGGGGGCTGCTGCCGTGGAGTTCGCGATCATGCTCCCGCTGCTGCTGCTGATCATCTTCGGCATCATCGACTTCGGCCGGGCACTCAACGCCCAGGTCACGATCACCCAGGCGGCCCGCGAAGGGGCCAGGCTCACGGCCCTCAATCAGCCGAACGTGGTGAGCCGTACCCAGGCAGCGGCGACCGGGCTCAGCGGCGTAGGCGTGACCGTGGCCGCATCCTGCCCAGCCGGCTCTGGGCCGACCGCCAACGCCGACGTCCAGGTCAGCTACTCCTTCAACTTCATCACGCCAATTGGCGCGATCGCCAAATTGTTCGGCGGGTCGGGACTCGGGTCCACGCTCACGCTCACCGCCGAGGGAGTCATGCCATGCGAAACCTGATGCGAGGCCTGCCCCGTCCGATGCTCCGCCTGCTCGGCCGCGACGACCGGGGCGCTGTCGGCGTGCTCGTGGCGATACTAGTAGGCGGTGGCGTGCTGCTCGGGTTGGGTGCCCTGGTCGTCGATGTCGGGCAGTTGTACTCCGAGCGGGCTCAGCTTCAGAACGGCGCCGACGCGGGCGCGCTGGCCGTGGCCAAGAGCTGCGCGGAGGGCAGTTGCGCGTCGGGGGCCGCCACGCTGTACGCGAACGAGAATTCCGCTGACGGTGTTTCCGCTGTCAACCTGGTCTGCGGTTCGGGCGCCCTCGGTGCTTGCCCTGCCAGCACCGGTAAGATCTACGACTGCCCGTCGGCGCCGAAGGCCGGCACGAACTACGCGGACGTACATACGTCCACGCTGACGACGAGCGGCTCGACTCTGCTGCCGCCATCGCTGGCCCGGACACTGCTCGGCATGAGCAATTACAAGGGTTCCACTGTCTATGCCTGTGCCCAGGCATCCTGGGGGCCGCCGCTGGCGTCGAGCGGCCTCGCGCTGACAATCTCGGCGTGCGAGTGGGACGCGGCGACGCAGAACGGGACGGTTTTCGCCCCTCCGCCGCCGTACCCGCCCAACCCCCTTCCTTCGCCGTCCCTCGACCGCCAACTCAAGCTGCACACCACCTCAACCGTAGGCGGCTGCCCGACCGAGCCATCCGGCGCGGACGGACCAGGCCTGTTCGGCTGGACCAGCGATCCGACCAACAGCTGCCTCACGCCGATCATCAACGGCCAGTTCGGCGGCAGTACGGGTACGAGCATCTCGCAGCCCTGCAAGACGGTAATCAGCGCCGATCAGCAGAACAAGACCCTGATCTTCATGCCGATCTACGTGTTGGTGCAGAACCCCGGTAACAACGCCGTCTATACCCTGAAGGGCTTCGCCGCATTCGTGATCACCGGATACCAATTGCCAGGTTTCAACGCCCACGACTGGCTCAACCGGGCCAACGACTGCACGGGCTCCGACAAGTGCATCGAGGGCTACTTCACCCAGGGGCTTGTCCCGAATCCTGGAACCATCGGCGGCCCGAACCTCGGTGCCGACATCATCGCGCTGACCGGCTGACCTTGGGCACGGGAATCGCGGAGCAGAGCACGCGCGGAAGCGGAGAAGAGTCTTGACACGTCGCATCCTGACAGTCGTCCTGGCGATCGTCCTGGCCGTGATCGGCACCGGAGCCGTCCTGCTTTACGTCAAGGGAGCGGATCAGCGAGCCATCGCCGGCCAGAAGGCCGTCAGCGTCTTGGTGGCCGCGCAGCAGGTTCCGGCTGGCACCACCGCCGGTACCGCCCTCAGCGAAGGGCTGCTGAGCCGGCAGAAGCTGCCCGCCGCCTCGGTGCCCTCTGACGCGGTCCGTTCAGTCACACCGCAGCTGACCGGCCTGGTGCTGAGCGCTGATCTCCCGTCGGGCCAGCTTTTGCTGCGACCGATGCTGGTGACGGCCGTTGCCGCCCGCAGCGGTCTGCCGATCCCTTCCGGCAAGGTGGCGCTGAGCCTGCAGTTCTGCCTTGCCAGGGACGTCGCGGGTTATGTCCAGGCAGGCTCTGAGGTGGCGGTGTTCAATACCTCCGGCACAGGCACGCCCGGCAGTGCCACAAACTGCGCGGGAATCAGCGCCCAGAAGGGCGTAAAAGGCCTTCATACGAGGCTGGTGCTGCCCAAGGTTCAGGTGCTGGCGGTCGGGCCAGCGCCGACTTCGACGGCCAGCGGCACCGGGGCCACGAGCACGGCGTTCTCGCAGAACAGCTCGTCAACACAGTCTTCCAGCACCACGATCATGCTGGTCACGGTGGCCGTCAACCAGTTCCAGGCCGAGCAACTGATCCACCTCGATGAGAACCAGGTGCCCTACCTCGCGCTGGTGACGCCTTCCTCGGGGGTCAAGGCCGACGTCCAGTTCCAGCCATAAGCCCGTCCGTTAGGGAAACGATAACCATGCCCATCCTGTGCGAGCCAAAGGCTTCCGCAAGGGACCTGGTCATTTCCATCGGCGGGAACGTGCGTGCCGCGGACACGTTGCACGCAGCGGCCCAGATGCTCGAGAACGATCCGGGCGAGACACTGCTCGTGATCGGCCCCGACACCCCGGTCGGCGAGGCGCTGACGTTCGCCTCGACGCTCAGGCTGATCCGGCCGGCCGTCGGCGTAATCCTGGCCAGGGAGTATGTCGACGTCAACCTGCTCACCCAGGCGCTTCGCTCCGGTGTCAGGGAGGTGGTGCAGGCAGGCGATGCCGCAGCCCTCAACGCCGCGTGCCAGCGGTCTTATGAAGTGTCCATGCGACTGCTCAGCACGACGCCGCAGCCCGAGCCGCCGCACGGCAGGGATGGCCAGATCATCACGGTTTTCGCCGCGAAGGGCGGCTGCGGGAAGACCACCTTCGCGATCAACCTTGGCGTGGCGCTGGCCAGGAACATCGACCGGCGGGTGTGCGTCGTGGACCTCGACCTCGCGTTCGGAGACGTAGCGATCAGCGTGCAGCTTGACCCAGCTAAGACCATTGTCGACGCGCTGCCCATGGCCGGCCACCTGGACGAGACGGGTACGTCATCGCTGCTGACCCGCTACCAGCCCAACCTCGAGATGCTGCTCGCGCCGACCACGCCGGGAGACGCGGAAAAGATACCGCCGTCGCTGGTCGGCGAACTCCTCGGTGTGCTTCGCACGATCTTCGACTACGTGGTGGTCGACACGCCCGCGCAATTCAGCGAGCACGTCCTCACCGCCATGGATAACTCGGCGCATCACGCGCTGCTCACCACGCCCGACGTGCCCGCGCTGAAGAACCTGAGGATCACGCTCGACATGCTCGACCTGCTTTCCTATCCGCGGCAGATCCGCTCGGTCGTGCTGAACCGCTCGGACTCCAAGGTGGGGCTGAGCCTGGAGGACGTCGAGCGCGTAGTCAGGTGGCCGATCGCCGCTTACATTCCTTCCAGCCGCGATGTACCCATCTCGATCAACAAAGGCACGCCGCTGACGGTCGCGAACCCAGGTCATCCCGCCAGCCAGGCAATCGCGCGGTTCGCCCAGCTGCGACTGCTTGGGCCGGCCGGAGCAGACGACGGTGGCCGATCAGGTCGCTCACGCGGTCGGAGGCGGTCGGCATGAGCCTGTCAGACCGGCTGGCGCAGCGGGTGACGCCCACGGTGGTCTCCACCGAGAAGCGGGGAGGCGCCCACCGGCTGCTGATCGAACCGCCGCGCCGACCCGGCCGGCAGGTCGACCCGTTCGCGGCCGTCAAGCGCAATGTCCACGAGGGACTGCTAGAAGTGCTCGGGCCGAAGCTCTATGACGTCCAGCTCGACCAGAAAGAGCTCGAGCTTCAGGTCACCCAGACGCTTCAGGCGGTGCTGCAGCGCGACGAAACGCCACTGACCATTGCCGATCGGTCGAGGGTCGCTCAGGAGGTCGCTGACGAGATACTCGGACACGGGCCGCTCGAGCCGTACCTGCGCGATCCTGGCATCTCCGAGATCATGGTGAACGGGCACGACCAGATCTACGTGGAGCGCGACGGCCGCCTGTATCCAGTGGCCGCCGCTTTCATGGACGAGAACCATCTGCGCCGCGTCATCGACAAGATCGTCGCGAGAGTGGGCAGGCGGGTCGACGAATCGAGCCCGATGGTCGATGCCCGCCTTCCGGACGGCAGTCGCGTCAACGCCGTGGTGCCGCCCATCGCGCTCGATGGCTCGCTCCTTACTGTCCGTAAGTTCGCCGCTGACCCGTTTACCGTGGCCGACCTTATCTCGTTCGGGACTATGAGTCCGCAGGTTGCCGACCTCCTGGAAGCCTGCGTGCGCGGTCGGCTGAACATCGTGATCGGCGGCGGCACCGGTTCGGGCAAGACGACCACGCTCAACGTGCTCTCTGCGTTCGTGCCGCACGATGAGCGGATCGTGACCATCGAGGACGCCGCCGAACTGCAACTGCGCCAGGAGCACGTGCTCCGGCTGGAGTCGCGGCCGCCGAGCCTGGAGGGCACCGCCCAGGTGACGATCCGCGACCTGGTGCGGAACTCGCTACGGATGAGGCCGGATCGCATCATCATCGGCGAGATCAGGGACGGTGCCGCCCTCGACATGCTGCAGGCGATGAACACCGGCCACGACGGCTCGATCACCACGCTGCACTCGAACTCGCCGCGGGATTCGCTGGCCCGCCTGGAGACCATGGTCCTCATGGCGGAGATGGACCTGCCGCAGCGGGCGATCAGGGAGCAGATGACCTCGGCCATCGACCTGATCGTCCATCAGACAAGGCTCAAGGACGGGACGAGGCGGATCACCCACATCACAGAGGTCGAGGGCATGGAAGGCGACGTGATCACGCTGCTCGACGTGTTCGTGTTCGACTTCAGGGCGGGTGTGGACCAAGACGGACGGTTCCTGGGCAGCCTCCGTCCGACCGGGCTTCGGCCCCGATTCATCGAGACGCTCGCCGATCGCGGAGTCACCCTCTCCCCGGCGATCGTGGGCGGCGGCGAAGGATTCGCTCGGTGAGCGGGCGAAGGACCGTGGCCCGATCCTGGGCGGTGCTGGTGATCGCGGTGCTGCTCTCGCTGCTGGCTGTCCCGTCCGGCACGGCCGCCGCGCATGCCGGAGACAGGTCAAGGATCGTCGTCATCTTGCTCGACACGAACATCTCCCCGGCGACGACGCAGATGTCCGACGAACGGAACGCCGAGGCCGCTTATGTGCGCGCTCTTCCTGCCGACGTAGAGGTCGGGCTGATCGTGTTCAATGACACCTGGCGGACCGTGCTCCAGCCCACGTCAAACCGCACTAGGCTGTCCGCCGCGGTGGCCGCGGCCAAGCCGCATGGGGCCAGCTCCAACGGTCTGGCGGGCGCGCTGGCGGGCGGGGTGGCGATGGTCGACCGGCTGGGTGCCGCGTCCACCAGCCGCCTCCTGGTGCTCACTGACGGCGAGCACATGAGACAGCCTCGCCTGGCCGTGGCGATCCCGGTGGACGCGATCACCTGGCACTACGACGGCGACGACTTCGTCAACGTCGTGCACCGGGTAGTGGCGGCGAGCGGAGGTCACGTCACGGCTCCCGGTAAGTCCGGAGGGCTCGTCAAGTTCATCCCGCCCAAGCCGCATCCAACTAGCCGCCCGGCTCCGGTGCGGCGGCTGCATTGGCAGCTGTCCAGGACCCTGATCGACGTGCTGGCCGTCGTCTTCGTCGCGGTGCTGGCGCTGGTGCTGCTCTTCCTCAGGTCGCTGCGGCGGGGAGATCGGCGCCCGCAGCTCGCCAGCCAGATTGAGCGATACGGCCCGATGGGGGCATCGAGCGGACCCAGCCACGCCCCGGAACGTGCGGGGACAGTAGCGCGAGCCGCAGTCGGACTCATGACGCAGGTGCTGAGATCCCGGAACAGCGAGCCGAAACTCGCGCTGCGGCTCGACCGCGCTGCGATAGCCAGGGCCCCGGCCGAGTGGGCGCTGCTTGGCGTGTGCGTGAGCGCCGGGCTCGCGGCGGTATTCACGGTGCTGCTCGGCAGCGCCGTGCTCGGCCTCCTCGTCGGCATCGTGACCGGCTGGCTAGCCATGCGGCTTACCCTCAGCGTCAAGATCAGCAAGAGGCGCGCTGCGTTCGACGAGCAGCTGCCGAACGTGCTTCAGCTTGTCGCTGGATCGCTCCAGACCGGCTTTTCCCTGGCCCAGGCGCTGGACGGGGTCGTCAGGGAGGGTGCTCAGCCAGCAGCCGGCGAGTTCGCGCGCGCGCTGGCGGAGACCCGACTCGGCGTCGACCTCGACGTGGCCCTCGACGGGGTAGCGGACCGGCTGGACTCTGGCGACCTGCGCTGGGTCATCATGGCGGTCAGGATTCAGCGCGAGACCGGCGGGAACCTGGCCGAGGTGCTGCGCAACACGGTGGCCACGATGCGGGAGCGGGCATTCCTGCGCCGTCAGATGCGAACGCTCAGCGCTGAGGGTCGGCTGTCGGCTTACATCTTGTTCGCGCTCCCCATCGTGGTCGGCGGCTGGCTGTTCTACTCGAATCCGAGCTACATGCGGCCGCTCTACACGACCGTCATCGGCGTGTGCATGCTCGTGACCGCGGCCGTGCTCTTCGTCGTCGGGGCGATCTGGATGCGCAACCTCATCAACATCAAGGTGTGAGAGGCTGGTTCATTGCTGCCCATCATCGGTGCTGCCACCTTCGGTGCAGGGATCCTGCTCCTCGTGTATGGCTTGCTCGCAGCAGATTCGAAGAAGCGAGGCGTCGCCGCAGCGCTTACCTCGATCGAGCAGCACTACCGTCACAGCGCAGTGGTCTCGGAGCGCACAGAGCAGTCCGGCGAGCCGACAAGGCTGCCGACCTGGGCGCGGACCCTGGCGCTGCGGCTGTCGCCATCTGGCGTGTCGGGCAGCCTGCAGCGGCGTCTGGACCTGGCGGGAAACCCGGCCAGTTGGGCGGCTGACCGGATCCTCGCCATGAAGGGTCTCGGGCTGATCGTCGGCGCCGCGCTCGGAGTGCTGTTCGGTTTTCACAGTCCGGCGCTAGCGATCGTGTACGCGGCGATCGGCGCTGTCTGCCTGTTTTTCCTGCCCGACGTGCTGCTCTACAACATGGGCATCAAGCGACAGGAAGCGATCTTGTCCGGTCTCCCCGATGCTCTGGACATGCTGACAGTGTGTGTCGAGGCAGGCCTCGGTTTCGACAGCGCCCTCGCCCAGGTTGCCCGCAACACGCATGGTCCGCTCGCCGAGGAGTTCGCGCGCGCACTACAGGAGATGCAGATCGGCCTGTCGCGAGTTCAGGCACTGCGCGCGATGGCCGACCGGACTACCGTGACCGAGTTGCGCGCGTTCGTCTCCTCGCTCGTTCAGGCCAGCGAACTCGGCGTTCCTGTCGCTCGTGTGCTGCGTGAGCAGACGGCGGAGATGCGGGTCAGGCGTCGCCAGCGAGCCGAGGAGAAGGCGCAGAAAGTGCCAGTCAAGATCATGTTCCCCGTCGTCACCTGCCTGTTCCCGGCACTGCTCGTGGTGATCGTCGGCCCAGGGGTGATCTCGATCGCCCGGTCTCTGTTCCACCTGTAGCCCGGCGTGACCAGCATTTCGAGCCGCAGGAATCTCGATGTCGGCCGCTTGGTGATGGTGCCGGCCGCCGTCCTGATGCTGATCGTCGACGTGCACGCGCAGGTCGCTGGGACGACGGTCGCCGCCTCAAGCGCCGGTGAAGTCCTGCGAGGCTTCAGCGCCTTCCTCGTCTGCGCCTTCTACGCGCTGATCGTCTGGTGCTACCTGCGCCGCGGCCCAGCGGTCTCGACGAGCAAATCGGTCACTGCATCCGCGGTTGCGGTGCTGGCGACCTTGACACCGTTCGTCTTCCCGCTGCTCGGCGGCAATGGCCAGGGAACCGCCGGGCAACTGGCCGCCGACGTGCTGCTGGTGGCCGGCACGAGCTGGTCGGTCTGGTCGCTGCGTTTCCTCGGACGTAACCTCTCAGTAATCGCGCAGGCGCGCGGGGTCGCCGACCGGGGTCCGTATCGGCTCGTGCGGCATCCGCTCTACAGCGGGGAGATTATCTCCTCATTGGGGCTCGCCGTGGCGGTCGGCTCGGTCCCCGCGTTCGCGGTCTGGCTGGCCCTGATCGCGATGCAGGTCTACCGCGCTGTCCGGGAAGAGCAGGTGCTGGTCCAGGCCCTGCCCCAGTACCGGGACTACCGTGCCTGCACGGCCGCCTTGCTGCCGGGTGTCTTCTAGCCGCCCTCAGCAGCGAGGGGCACTGCGATCAGTCCTGCGTACTTCGGTTGCGGCATTTTCTCGATCGTGTCCTACGACAACTTCTTTCTCGGCAGCGTGACAGTGGCCGACGCGCTGACCGGCGGGCGCCGGCAACTGATGCTGCCGCCTCGCCTGTCCCATTCACCAATGAGCAGCGAGGTGATCAGGAAACCGGACAGCACGAAGAAGATGCTACGCGGGTTAAGTATCCGCCAGCGCTGGCCGTTCCATAGCTCGGTCAGCGAGAAGGAGTTGCCCTGAACGCTGGTGAAATAGAACCCGGTCGCCAGGCATTCGGTAGAACTAGCGCACGAGACATCGGTCAGCCCGCCGGAGAAGAACTGCGCAGGGTGCTGAATCGTGACCACCCGCCAGGTTGCGCCGTGGCCTGCTGGCGCAGTACTTGAGCAATCGGAATGCCCAGCTCGGCGGACTGAATCATGGCGGACACAAAGGCGCGCAGCTCAGGCACCGAAGTGCGGTCGCCCATCGCCCGCAGTGCCTCGCTCCGTGACTTCCCGATCTGCATCTCCTGCAGCACGCGTGCGAACTCAGCGGCCAGCGGCCCATGACTGCAGCGCGCGACCTGCGCGACCGCGGCGTAGCACGATCCGGCCGATGTCCGTTCAGCGACAGTGCCCGGAAAGTTCACCGCGCAGGGGGTTACCGGTTTGCCGAGAGTCCGTAGCGTCGAGCGACGTACGTTCTACGTTCCCCCGGACCAGCTCGCGGAAGGCTGATTTGATGGCCTCACGCGTACGCACCCTGCTCGCGCTTGCCGCCGCCGTTTCGTGGACGCTGACCGGCGTCTCCATGGCCAGCGCGTCATCCCGACCAGCTACAGGCGGCCACTACCAGCACATCTTCGTCATTGTCATGGAGAACCATAGCTACACGGACGTCATAGGGAATCCCGCCACGCCAAACCTCAACGCGCTGGCGAAAAAGTACGGCATCGCAACCAACTACTTCGCCGTCACGCATCCGAGCGAGCCGAATTACGTCGCACTGCTCGGGGGCAGACCCTTGACGGTGCAGAACGACAACGCCTATTACGTGAACAAGGTCGCAGCGCCGAGCCTGATCAGCGAGCTTGACCATAGCCACGTGAGCTGGAAGGCCTACCTTCAGTCGCTCCCGCACGCCGGATACGAGGGAATCTGCTACCCGGCGAACTGCAATGGCGCGCCAGACAAGGACCCGCTCTACGTCTCCAAGCACGACGGGATCCAGAACTACACGACGTCACTGAACACCAGAGATTGGTCCCGCCAGGTGCCGGTCGACCAGCTCAGCCGCGACCTGCGCACAGGCAACGTGCCGGCCTTCAGCTGGGTAATCCCCGACGAGTGCCATGACCAGCACGGCGACCCGCCGAACTGCATCGACTCGGGCAGCACGGGTGGCAAGGACCCGCAGGACCAGCGCCTGCTGACGATCGGCGACCGGTACCTTGGCCACCTCGTCTCGCAGATCACCCACGCCGGTTTCTGGGCCAAGGGCAACAACGCCATCGACATCGTCTACGACGAGGGCGACAACAATGTCGGCGGCGGCGGAAGGGTCGCCAACATCGTGGTGACGAGCCACGGTCCGCGGCACTTCAAGGACGCGGCCCACTACAGCCACTACTCGCTGCTCCTGACTCTCCAGCAGAACTTCGGGGTGGCCTGCCTGCAGCACAGCTGCGACGCGGGGGTCAAGCCGCTGAAGCCACTGTTCGCCGTCACCGGGTCGACCGCTTCGGCATTCACCCCGCTGCATGAGCCGTCGATCGCCACCCCGACGCCGGCGCCGACAGAGCCCGTCAAGTTCACGACCGACACCTCGTCAAGCGGCGGATGGACCGTGCAGCGCGCGCCGACGCTCGGGACCAATGACAATACCTACGGCGCGGTCGCCGCGGTTTCTGCGCACGACGTGTGGGTGGCCGGGAATTTCCTGCCCGACACCTCCACCAGTAACCAGGACGCCACCCTGGCGACGGCGGCGCATTCCGACGGCTCGAAGTGGCAGCAAACACCGGTGCCCGACTCCGGGCCGAACTACAACACGCTGTTCGGCGTCGCTGCCACGCCCGGCAGGGCTTGGGCGGTCGGTGTCGCGCTGAACAAGCGCTACCAGACTCACAGCCTGGTAGAAGCCTGGAATGGCTCTGCCTGGCGCATCAGCTCGACACCGAAGCTGAATACCACGCAAGACATCTTGTTCTCGGCGACCGCCGTCTCGCCCAAGGACGTCTGGGCAGTCGGCGAGCAGCAGCTGCGGAATGGAGTCTTCCATACGCTGGTCGAGCACTGGGACGGGTCCAGCTGGTCGGTCATTCGCAGCCAGAACCCCGGTTCCTCCGGCGACCATCTGTGGGGCGTCGCGCAGGCGGGCCCGGACAACATCTGGGCTGTCGGCCAGCGCAACGGCGGGCACAGCGACGCTCCGCTAGTCGAACACTGGGACGGCAAGCACTGGACGGTGGTCAATGTCCCCACCGCCGGCCTGACCGACGGCCTGCTGCAGTCCGTTGCGGTCAGTGGCGGCGAGGTTTGGGCAGCCGGCCAGAGCGATGACGCTGCCCACCAGGCCCGTCCGCTGGTCGAGCACCTCCACAACGGCGTCTGGACCGCACAGCTCCTCAGCGGCGTGGGAACCGGGTTCTCCAACGTCACTGGCGTCAGCATCAGTCACGGGACGGCGTGGATCGTCGGTTCCGCGTACGACGGGACGAGCGGTGACCAGCTGACCGTGGTCGCGGAGCACACCATGGGTGGCTGGCACCAGGTCCCGGCTCCCAACCCTGGTACCGGTGACAAGGTCCTCGGCGCAATCTCGGCGGCCGGAAACGCGGTCTGGGCCGTCGGCTTCTTCAAGACAGACACCGGCCGCAGCCCGATGATCGAGTCGCACATGTCGAATTAGGCCATAGAGACGCAGGCGGGCCGGGACTGTCAGCACCTCACAGTCCCGGCCCGCCCAAGGACGAGCTCATGCTGGACGCGGCACAGTACGCTGAGCGCTCATCGGCAAATCCCGCTGGTGAAGTCCAGTCGTCGGTTACCCGGGAGTCCAGGTGCCCGGTCACGACATAGAACCGCAGGTGGCCTGGCAGAGTCATGCCCAATACCGTGCGGGGGTTAGGTAAAGTGACGAGGTAGCGGCACGGGCCGTGGCAGGACGGAGGACGGCGTGTACGGATACACCCCCGACAAGGAGGACTACCTTAAGCGGCTGCGCAGGATCGAGGGCCAGGTCCGCGGGCTGCAGCGGATGGTCGAGGATGAGAAGTACTGCATCGACATCTTGACCCAGGTGTCGGCGGCCACCAGGGCGCTGCAGTCGGTGGCGCTTGGCCTGATGGAAGACCATCTTGGCCACTGCGTCGCGCAGGCCACCGCCGAGGGCGGCGACGTCGCGGCCGCGAAGGTCCGGGAGGCATCCGACGCGATCGCCAGGCTTGTGCGGTCCTGACAGGTCCTGACACCCGGTAGACCGCCAGTCGCCAAAGTGCCAGAATTCACGGAACGGTTGTTGAGCCGGCCAATCCGCGCTGGCTTCAATCCGGCTCGAGGTTGCCAGTCTCGCGGCCGCCAGGTGCCGGGGAGGTGGGTGGGATCATGACTGGCGAGCGGTTTAGTGCCACTCCCGAGCTCGGGAGCGCCATGGTCGAGTCGTGCTGGATGTGCGGCATCCGGGTGCGAGTCGATCAGCTGGTCGCTGACGGCGGTAGCGCATGCCCCGATGTTCGCTGGTACTGCCGTGACATGCGGGGATGCGCCCAGCGCTGGACACTGCGGCGGCAGAGGGGCGAGCTCGCGGTTGCCCCCGCGAGGCCCTCGATGACGCACAGGAGGATTGCCGGCTGATCAGGGCTTCGGTCAGCCGGCGTTCTCCTCCCCGCGGCAGTTCCGAGCCCCAATCCTGCTGACGTAAACTTTCGCACCTGCTCAACCGTCCCATTACTGAGCTTTGCGCACTGTCGCCGGACACGCGACGCCTGGTGTCCGCTGACGTGGATGGAGTGGGCATAGCACCGGCGGCTAGGAGGCGAAGTAGGCGTGTCCCCGGCCGGGGTTGGCGTCCCCCCGATCGAGGACGCTCGGCCTCGGCGGGCGCGGCACCGGCCAGGTAGCGAACGCGCGAGGGCCATTGCGCCAGGCGGCGTCGTCGCGGCCCTCCTCCTAGTCCTGCTACCGGGATCGGTTCTCCTCTACCGGCCTGCGTGGAGCCTGGTCTACGTCGCGTGGATGCTTCCCCTTGCCGAACTGGCGCTGTTGCTGGCCGGACAGCTCCATTACCGGTTGAGGTACCGGGAGGCGCCTGGCAGGTTCCGCCAACTGGTCATCCAGATCACCACGACGGGCGCTGAGCCCCGCCGGGTCAACGAGATCATCGGCCAGATCCGCGGCTATGACCTCACGATGGATTACCAGGTCTGGGTGGTGACCGAGCCAGGCCAGCCGACCGACTACCCGCTAGCAGATAACCTGCTCGTGGTCCCGGCTAGCTTCGAGGTGACCGCACGCAACAAAGCTCGGGCGCTTGAGTACTCAAGGCTCGCCCGAAGCGCGATAGGCCTTGACGGCGATGACATCAAGGTGCTCTTTATCGACGATGACGTGAGCCTCACCCAGAGTTACATCGAGCGGGCGTTCGCGGCCGACTATGACGTTTCCCAGGGCGTGATCACGCCGAGGACCGCCTACAGCCTGCGCCCATTCGGCCATTTCGCCGTCAGCCACGCCGACGATTTCCGCACCCATTCCTGCCTGGTCTACTGTTCAGTCTTCCAGGGCATCCTCGGCCGCCCGCTGCACGTGCACGGCGAAGGCCTCGCCGTGACCGGCCGCGCGGAGCGACTCATCACCTGGGACTATCCGCTCGTGGCCTCGGAGGACCTCGCCTTCGGGCAACGGGCTCGCCGTCACGGCCTCCGCTGGGGCTGGTTCCACGAGTACGCCGAAGTGACCTCACCGTGGTCGCTGCGAGATTTCCTGATCCAGCGGAACCGGTGGATCTGGGGCGACATTCACGCGATCAGGCACCGCACGGTGCTACCGCTCAGCGGAGCGTTGCTCGTGTCTGCCAAGTACGTGGCAGGCGTCGTCGGCCTCGCTTGCTCGGTAGCCGGGCTCTACCTGCGGGCTACCGGGCGGGTCCCGCCGACCTCGCCAATTCTCAACTACGCCAAGCTGTCGGTGCTCTGCTGGACCGCGGTGTTCTTCGCCTGCGGCTGGATCGGTGCAAGCTCGGCTCACGCGGGCCGCGATGGCGACTCGCGCCTGCTGAGCGGCGTTGTCGCGGTCATCATGCTGCCGGTCAGCGCCGCCCTGACGTTCGCAGCGATGGTGATCTCGCTCGCGGAGGGTGATCCGCGAACGTTCCGCACCATCAGGAAGACCAGATGAAGAAGATCTTGCTCGGCGCGCTGGCCGTCATCGTGGTCGTGGCCGGCTGCGCAGCCGCCGCGCACCTCAAGGCGCTCCAACCGCGGGCAATCCCCGCATCGCCGCCGCTGACCATTCCGGAGACCGTGGCGATTCGCCAGCCGGCCTTCCAGCGCGGCATTGACGTCGACGCCTACACCTATCCGCGGCACGACTTCTCTGCGGCCGCCGCCGCCGTAGTCGCCTACGCTCGGAGCCTGAACGCCAATTCCCTTTCGATCTCCTTCCCGTTCTTCATGAGCGGCCGGTACTCCTCGCGCGTCTTCGCAAGCTCGCGGACCCCCACGCCGACCGAACTCGCGCTGTTCATCATCGATGCCGAGCGGGCTGGCCTCTACGTGTCGCTCCGGCCGCTGCTGAGCGAGGCCAACATCGGGAACTCCCGGGTGATCTGGAAACCAGCCAACCCGGCTGCCTGGTTCGCCAGCTACCGGCGCTTTCTGACGCCCTACGCCCGGATGGCGGAGGCCAACAAGGTCGGGGAGTTCATCGTCGGCGCCGAGTTCGCCAGGTTCGGCGAGTCTCCGCGCTGGAACCGCCTCGACCGTGCGCTGGCGAAGGTCTTCCACGGTCAACTGGCCTATTCCAACAACGACACGAGGGGCCTGTCGCGGCGGAGCGGCGGCCGGGCCGCAGTCAAGACCATCGACGCCTACCATCCCATCCACCCGCCGTTCCTGCGCGGCTGGAAGTCCTTCGACCGGCACTTGCCCGCGCACACGGTCCTGACTGAGGTCAGCATCGCCGCCCTCGACGGCGCGTGGCGGCAGCCGTGGGTGCACCGGTCGCAGGCAGCGCGATTCAACCCGCTGGTACAGGCTAGGTGGTTTACGGCCGCCTGCCACGCCGCCATCGCCACCGGGCTGAACGGCATCTACTTCTGGGCCCTGCCGCTCAGCACCCGGTTCCCGCGTCCCACGCCGGCCACGCCTGGCGCCTGGGCTCATTCTCCTGGTTCAGCCGCTATAGCTCGCTGCTTCGGAAACGCTCAGTGATCACCGTAGCCGTCGACCGGCGCGCCGCGCCGACCGTAGCTGCCGCGCGCCCCCGTTGGCTGTACTTGCTGCCGCTGGCGGTGATCCTCGTGGCACAGGCGCTGCTGTCGGCCAAGCTGATCGCGGGCACCTATGCCTCCGGCGACGAGG
Source organism: Streptosporangiaceae bacterium (assembly GCA_036393895.1). Taxonomy (GTDB): domain Bacteria; phylum Actinomycetota; class Actinomycetes; order Streptosporangiales; family Streptosporangiaceae; genus Chersky-822. The sequence goes on from DASWGE010000178.1 coordinate 29,102, forward strand.
GACGGTATATCTACGCTGGCCATCAGCTGATCTATGAGATCTGGCATGGCGGCGGAAGTCCGTATTACGAAACCTATTTCTCCGGCGCGCCAGTCATCTATCCGGTGCTTGCCGCGATCGCAGACTCCGTCGGCGGCCTCGTGGCCGCGTGCCTCATGAGCACGGTCTTCATGGTCGTAGCCACGATCATGCTGTTCGTGGTATCCAGGGATCTGTTCGGATACTGGTCAGGGATACTCGCCGCTGGCCTCTTCGCCGGGCTTGGGCTCACACAGGATCTCGGCGCGCTGGCGACCTACGACGCGATGTCCCTGATGCTGATCTCCATCGCTGCCTACTGCGCCGTCCGGACGGGCAAGTCACTGCACGAGCCGCTGCGTGACTCACGAGGCGAGCCCACGAGATGGCTGCTGACGATTCCTGTGCTCTTGTTCCTGGCCAATGCGACGAAGTACATGACGCTCATCTTCGATCCGGTCGTGATCGGGCTCGCGGCGCTGCAGGTCAGCGGCTGGAAAGCGATGGTAAAGCGGATCACCGCGCTGGGCCTGGCTACGCTGACGCTCGACTCGCTGTTCCTATTCCTCGCGGGCGGTGCCTACCTGCACGGGCTCTTGTTCTCCACGCTTGCCCGCAAGAGCGGATCTTCGGCGGTGTTCGCCGCGGTCAGGGTGGCAAGTCCCGTCATTCTTGCCGACACGTGGATCTGGGTCGGCCCGGTCGTCGCGGCCGCGCTCACCGCACTGGCGATCGCCGTGCTCGCGAGAAGCGACTCCAAAACGATCGCCACCATCGCGCTGCTGATCACCGCCGGGCTGATCGTCACCGTGGAGGGCCTGCACCTCCACACGGTGGAGTCGATGCGCAAGCACGACGACTTCTCTGCGTGGTTCGCGTGCGCCGCGACCGGCTCGATAGCGGCGCGCCTTCATGGGCGACGGCTCATGTCCCGGATAGCACCGGTCGTGATCGGCTGCGCGGTGGTCGCCTCCGGCGTGCACTACAGTCAGACGGCCAGGTCGACCTACGAGGCCGGGGGTTCGCGCACCACGCTGCAGATCGCCAGTGAACTTCGGCCCTACCTGGGGCTGCCTAACGGTCGATACCTGATCGGCGGGCTGGCCAACGAGCAGCTGGTATTCATCGACGGCATCGGCCTGCACTGGTATCAGCTCGCGGATGACCTATATATCAAGTATCCGGTCCCCGGCCGCGGCGGAGACTCGCACGGGCGGGTTCTGGGACCCGCGTGCTTCCGCCTCCGGCCCGGGTGCATGTACCTGGAAGGCGTCGCCGGGTACCGGGCGGCCATCCGTGCCCACTGGTTCGATCTCATCTCCATGTGGGGAGGCCACGGGATCAGGCAGGACGCCCAGATCGAGCGGGTGGTCGAACACACGCCAGGCTACGTGCTGATCGCGATCGTCGCCGGCGCACCGACCTGGATCTACGCTCCCGCTTATCGTCATCTGACATGACCAGGAAGGGTGCGATTGCGGTAGCGCGAGCTTTAGGCGCCGGCCGTTTCGAAATGGCTGAGAATCCGGCGCGCATAGTAGGACTCCCACGGCTCGCCTGGCTGTTCTGCAGTGAACTGCCGGTCGAGGCTGACCAGCAGGTAGATCAGTTCGCTGCGGACCGGCTTGACGGTCAGCACATCAGGCAGTTCGGACAAGTTGATGAGCCACCACGCGTACCAGCTAGCCCAGTCATCGTCTGCGCCGTCCACGATCCGGAACACACGGTGGTGCGTCTCAGATGCCTCGTGCAGTAGTTTGCTTATCTGTTCCGCGGTCATGACGTCTCCCCTCGCCTTGGCTGCTTGGTCAGTAAGCCATCCATCCCCCGTCGACCATCAGGTTTATCCCGCTGATATAGCTGGCCTCGTCCGATGCCAGGAACGCGACCGCAGCCGCGACATCACCGGGCTCGCCCAGGCGCGCGAACGGGGTGCGCGACCGCACGTAAGCGGCGGAGGTCGGGTCGGCGGCTAGGTCTCCGGGCGCGCCGGTGAGGATCTTGCCCGGGGCGACCGCATTGCAGATGATCCCGTCGCGTCCGTGCTCGACCGCGATCTGCCTGGTCATCTGGACCAGGCCGCCCTTGCTGACCGCGTAAGTGAAGTGACCCGGCACGCCGACCATTCCATGCTGCGAGGTGATATTGATGATGCGGCCGCGCACCTCGCCCCGCGGCTCCTGGGCCAGCATCTGGCGGACCGCGGCCTGGCACAGCATGAACGGCCCGCGCAGGTTGACCGCGATCATCGCGTCCCAGTCGGAGTCCAGGGTGTCCAGAAGGGGCTTGGAGTGTGGTCCCGCCAGCACAGCGTCGTTGACCAGCACGTCGAGGCGGCCGTAGCGGCTGGCCGCCAGCGCGACCAGGCGCTCGCAGTCCGCTCTGGACGACACGTCTGACTGGATGAACTCACACTTGCCGCCCTGCCTGCCGATTTCCTCGTCCGTGGGCTCGCCGCCGGTCAGCGGGTCGCGGCGGACGTCCGCCAGCACGACAGGGAAGCCGTCGGCGGCCAGCCTCAGCGCTATCGCCTTGCCGATTCCCGAGGATGACCCGGTGACAATCGCGGAGCCGGTCACCCGCGCATTGTCGCAGCCAGTGCCGCCGCGGCGCTCACGCGAACTCCAGCAGGATCTTCCCGGCCTTGCCCGGGAGCGCCAGGTAGTCGAACGCGGCGGCGGCCTCCGCTGCAGGGAACACGCGGTCGATTGCGGGGAGCGCCCGGCCAGCGGCGAGCAGCGGCACCACCGACCTGGCGAAGGCCTGCACCGCCGCAGCTTTCTCCTCCAGCGGGCGGGCGCGCAGCACCGTGCCGCGCAGGCTGGCCCGCTTGGCCATCAGCCGGCGAAGGGAGATGGCTGCCTGTTCGCCGGTGCCGGTGCCGGCGGCGGTGCCGACGCTAGCGATCCGCCCTTTCAGCGCGAGGACGTCGAAGTCGAGATCGATATTCGGCGGCCCGACTAGCTCGAGAATGACGTCCGCGCCGCCCAGGGCGGCGAGGCTCTCGGCGGCGCTGTCAGGGGTGACAACGATCGCCCCTTCGGCCGCGAGCGCACGGGCAGAATCTGGTGACCTGACATGGGCGACGACCCGGGCGCCCGCCGCGAGCCCGAGCCTGGCGCCTGCGGAGCCGACCGCGCCGTTCGCGCCGTTGACCAACAGCACCTCACCTAGCTGGAGGCCGGACTGGGTGAACACCGCGTCGTGCGCGGTGATGTATGCCTCGGGCACCGCCGCCGCGACATCGTCGGCGAGGTTGTCGGGAATCGCCGCAACGTGCCGCTCATGTACGACCACCCGGTCGGCGAGCCCGCCGCCGCCCACGATGCCGAACACCCGGTCGCCGACTCGCCAGGTCAGGACGCCTTCCCCAACGGCAGCTACGACGCCGGCCACTTCAAGGCCGGGGATGTCTTGCGGCGCGCCCGCCGGCGGCGGGTAATTGCCCTGCCGCTGCGCTACGTCGGCCCAGTTCACGCCCGCGAACCGGGCCGCCACGACAATCTCGTGCGAGCCAGGAACGGGGTCAGGGCGTTCGGCCAGGCTGACTACCTCGTTGCCGCCAATGCCCTTAAAAGTCACAGCCCTCACGTTTGACCTCCTGTCGTGCCAGCATAGGAGTGCCGCGTTTGCGGTATCAACCGGGCTATTAGTTCGGTAAAGGCGCAAGGGGGGCCATCCCTGCCGGCGGCGCCGTCGATAGGCTGGCGAGATGGGGATGTCGCCATGAGCGCAGTCGCGCGCTGGGCACGGGAGAACCCCAGGTCGGCGGCGCTCAGCGAACGGGCACGCTGCCTGCTGCCGGGCGGAGTGACTCACGACGTCCGGCTGGCCGCGCCGTTTCCGCTGGCGGTGGCGCGGGCAGAAGGAGCGCGCAAGTGGGATGTCGACGGCCACGAACTCGTCTGCTACGTCATGGGCCACGGGTCACTGCTGCTTGGGCACAGTCATCCCGACGTGGTCTCGGCCGTAACGGCCCAGGCCAGCCGGTCGTTCCATCCGGGCGCCTGTCATGAACTGGAGAGCGCGTGGGCCGAACTTGTGATCCGGCTTGTCCCGTCCGCGCAGCGGGTGCGCTTCACCTCGAGCGGGACTGAGGCGTCGCTGCTGGCGCTCCGTCTGGCCAGGGCGGCTACCGGCAGGAACAGGATCGTGAAATTGTCCGGGCATTTCCACGGCTGGCACGACCAGGTGGCCGTGGGCTCTGATCCGCCCTTCGACCAGCCCGACACGGCGGGGCTTCCCGGTGCGATCACCGGCTCGGCTGCCGTCATTCCCGCGGACCCCGACGTGCTCGCCAGCGAGCTCAGCGACCGCGACGTCGCCGCCGTGATCCTGGAACCGACGGGAGCGGCCTGGGGCACTGCACCGCTTCCTGACGGGTTTCTCGCCGCGGCACGGCGCCTTGCGGACCAGGCCGGAACGCTGCTCGTGTACGACGAGGTGGTCTCGGGCTTCCGCTGGGCACCAGGCGGTGTCCAGGAGATCACCGGGGTGCATCCGGACCTCACCGTGCTCGGCAAGGTCCTGGCCGGCGGCATGCCTGGCGGTGCCGTCTGCGGCCGGGCCGACCTGATGAGCTATCTGGCGGGCCCTGAGGCCGGCCCGCGGCGGGTGGCACATCCGGGCACGCACAACGCGCACCCGCTATCGGCCGCGGCAGGCGTCGCAACGCTGGAAGTCGCCGCGTCGGGTGAGCGCCAGGCGGCCGCGGACCGCCTGGCCGGATTGCTGCGCGAGGAGCTCACCGCCGTGTTCCGGCGATCCGGGGTGGCCGGCTGCGCCTACGGCGAGAGCTCGACCTTCCATCTGATGTTCGGGCACGGCGATGCCCCCGGCGGTCTTGACCCAGCCACGCTGAAGACCGGCGTACCCGGCTGGCTGTCGCCGGCCCTGCACTGCGCCATGCTCAACGAGGGAGTGCACTTGTTCCACGGGTCGGGCTTCCTCAGTATCGCGCACGGCGAGCGCGAGGCGGACCTCACCATCAGCGCGTTCACCGCCGCGTTGACCCAGTTGCAGGCGGAGGGCCTGATATGACCAGCCTCGACATCGCCGGCGGCCGCGTGCTCGACCCGGGCCAGGGAATCGACGCGACGGCGACGGTCGGCGTCAGAGATGGCCTCATCACCGGCATCGAACCCGGCGCGCCGGGCATCGGCGAGCGGGAAGACGGCGAGGTGGTCGACGCTTCAGGATTGCTAGTGACGCCGGGCCTGGTTGACCTTCACACTCACCTGTTCACCGGCGTCTCGCACTACGGCGTGGAGCCAGACGTGCACTGTCTCGGCCGGGGAGTAACAACCGCGGTCGACGCCGGCTCGGCCGGCGCCCAGACATTCCCGGCGCTGCGCCGGTATGTCATCGAGCCATCCGAGACCCGGATACTGGCGTTCCTGCACATCGCCGTCCAGGGCATGATCACCAACCTCGTTGGCGAGCTCGAAGACATCCGCTGGGCATCCCCACAGCAGGCGATCGCTCGTGCCCGCGAGCATGCCGACCTCATCGTCGGGATCAAGGTCAGGCTCGGCTATCAGATGGTCGGAAACGACCCTGCGCCCGCGCTCCGCCTGGCCCGAGAGGCCGCGGACGAACTCGGTCTCCCGCTCATGGTTCACGTTATCGACATGACGCCTGGCCTGGCTTGGCTGCTGCCTTACCTGCGCCGGGGTGACATCGTGACGCATTGCTTCCACGGCAATGAGGGCGGGATCCTCGACGATACCGGGAGGGTGCTGCCGGCCGCCCTGAGCGCGCGTGAGCGAGGCGTGCTCTTCGATGTGGGCCACGGAATAGGCAGCTTCGCCTACCGGGTTGCGCGCAGCGCCATATCCCAGGGATTCGCGCCCGATACCATCTCCAGCGACCTGCACGCGCATAACGTCGGCGGCCCCGTTTTCGATCAGGCGACCACGCTGTCCAAGCTGCTGCACGTCGGCATGGAACTGGGCGAGGTCATCAGGGCGGCCACGTCGACCCCGGCGCTCGCCGTCCGCCGGGCCGGCGCCATCGGAGCGCTGGCGCCGGGCCAGCCCGCTGACGTCTCGCTGCTGGAGTTGCGGGCCGGCCACTGGTCGCTGCCTGACGCGGCGGGCGAGACAGAGGTTGTCGAGCGGCTGCTCATCCCGAGGATGGTTGTCACTTCCGGTCTTGTCCGTGCCATCACGTCCCCGCTGGCAGACAGCCTGACCGCCTCGCCAGGTTCATGAATATCTCCGCAGTCGCCGGCGGGACGGTGATCACGCGGGATGGACCCGTACGCGCGGACGTCCTCATCGCCGGCGGCAAGGTGGCGGCGGTCGGAGAGCACCCGGCCGGTGCCGGACGCCTGCTGGACGCATCCGGCTGCTGGGTGCTGCCCGGAGGAGTCGACCCGCACTGTCATCTGATGGCCGGCGTAGGTCAGGCTACGTCCGCGGCGGCCCGCGGCGGAACTACCACGGCGCTATCGTTCACCAGCCCTGCGCCAGGTGAGGGCGCCCTGGAGTGCCTGCTGCGCAACCGCTCGGAAGTGGCAGGTGGCGGCGCCGCGATCGACCTCGGCCTGCACGCGGCGATCTACGATCCAGACCGCATCAGCCACGAGGATCTTGCCGCGATAAGGCAAGCCGGGGCGGCCGCCGTCAAGGTCTTTCTCGCCTATCCCGAACTCGGGATCATGTGCTCGACCAAGCGCCTGTACGAGATCATGTCAAGCGCCAGGGGGCTCGGCCTCCTTGTGCAAGTGCATTGCGAGAACGGGCCGCTTATCGAGGCTCTCGAAGCGGACGCGCTCGAGGACGAAACTGCTGATGCCGGCCCAGCCGGCCCCCGCATCTTCGCTGACACCCGGCCGCCTGAGGTGGAAGAGGAGGCAGTGGCCAGCACGCTCGCGGCCGCGTCGCTGGCGGGCGCACCCTGCTACCTCGTTCACCTGTCGACCGCTGGCGCGCTGGAACAGGTGCGCCTGGCGCGCAGAAGAGGACAGCCACCGGTCTTCGCCGAAACCTGCCTGCATCATCTGCTCCTCGACGAGCGTTGCTATAACGGCGACGAGGCGGCCAGATACCTGGTCGCGCCACCGCTGCGCGCGCGCCGTGATGTCGAAGCCCTGTGGCAAGGGGTAGCCGACGGGACAATCGACACCGTCGGATCTGACCATTGCCAGGCCAGGACCTTTACCGCCGGACGCCTTGCCGCGGCGGGCCACAGCTACGCATACGGGCTGGCCGGAATCGGCCCCAGGCTGCCGTTGCTGCTGTCCGCGGCGATAGCCCGCGACCTTCCTTCTGGCCGCATTGTGCAGCTCGCCGCGGAGAATGCGGCCCGGGCTTTCGGCCATTACCCGAGGAAGGGCGCCCTGCTCGCCGGCTCCGACGCCGACATCGTGATCTTCGATCCGGACAGCAAGACCGTGCTGCCAGGCGACGGCCTCGGCGACGGCACTGCGGACAGCGTGTACGCGGGCCAGACCGCGAGCGGCAGGATCCGGGACGTACTGCTGCGCGGGCAATTGATCGTCTCCGGCGGAGAGCTTGTCGATCAGCACCCAGGCGGCCAGTTCCTCCCTGGCTGAGAGCCGACCCGATGGCCGATCCCCGGGCATGGCTAGACGTAGGTCTTGCCGGGCAACGCGGCATACGCCGTGCTCGGCAGGTCGCCGGCGAACCTGTCCGCTCAGCCCGGCGGGTAGGTAGCGGCCCAGAACTCGGCGATGTCGATCCTGCGCATGAAGGTGACCTCCGGCTGTCCGAGCGCGTACTCGATGAAGTCGCGCAGCGCCGAGGCGCGCCCGGGCTGGCCGCTCCAGCGGGAGTGCACGCCGACGGACATGAGCCGGCCGCCGAGGCCGCCCCTGCATTCCTCGAGCAGGTAATCCAGACTGAGCCTGAGGCTCTCGAAGAAATGCCGGGGTGATGCATAGGTCGGCGGGATCAGGTACCGCACGTCGTTATGCACCTTGGTATAAGGCACGACGAGGAACGGCCTGCCGAGAGTGGTGACGAAATACGGCAGCTCATCGTTGTTGGCGTCGGAGTCGTAAAGGAAGCCGCCGTCCTCGACGAGCAG
>DASWGE010000179.1:0-1739 GCA_036393895.1 Streptosporangiaceae bacterium
ACAGCTGATCTGCTTGCCTTCGGCTACAGCCTCAATGATCGGCCCTCGGCGCCAGGCCAGCTGGACCTCAGCCAGCTCTGACAGGTCCGGGTGACTAGCAGCGGTGATGGTCGCCTCATCCTCGTGCCACAGCACGGCCGTGGCCCCTGAGCACCCAGGTACGTGCCTGGCTGCCAGCTCGACCAGGCGGTGCATCGCACGCGACTCCGAGGCGCTCGCGAGGGTCAGCAGCTCGCCTGCGGCCTGAGCGAACTCCGCGCTCAGTTCGCGTGACTCACTTTCGGACACCGCAACCTCGCTCGCCACTACCGATAACTGCCAGGATCGGCCGCTCGCCGTCCGTGGCCACGGCCGAGAAACACACTAGGCACGCCACGGCAATCCGGCCAGTCCGCCGGTCAGCCGCCAGCTCCGAGCGGAGCGATCGCCGCACGGGAACGCACTAATCCCCCTGCGCGAGTAAGCTCCGGTCGATGGGCCGACCCCGCGGACCGCATGAGGGACTTACCGAATGCTCCAGCTTGCCACAGAAGGCACCGCCGCGGACGACGTGGTGCCGGTACTCCTGATCGAGGATGACGAGGCCGACGCGCTCCTCGTGCGCGAGTACCTGGCCGACGCTGGACTCGGAGTGTCATTGTCGTGGCAGCAGAGCCTGGCGGCAGCGACGCCCGAGCTCGCGGCCGGGCCTGTCTGCGTGCTGCTAGATCTCGGTTTGCCCGATTCAGTCGGCTTTGACGGAATCCGGCATGTCCTGAGCCTGGCGCCGGACGCTGCGGTGCTTGTGCTGACCGGCGCCGATGAGTCGCTGGGGATCGCCGCCGTGACGGCCGGCGCGCAGGACTACCTGATCAAGGGCCAGGTGGACGGGGCGACCCTGAGCCGATGCATCAGGTACGCGATCGAGCGCAAGCGCGCGAACGAATCAGCCCGCAAGCTGCGCGAGGCAGCGATCAGGCAGGCCGAGTACGCCAGGCTGGAGCGCGGCCTGCTCCCAGTCCCGATCCTGAACGACTCCAGCCTCTATCACTCGCTGCGTTACCGGCCGGGCCGCGACCAGGCCCTGCTGGGCGGCGACTTCTACGATCTCATCGAGCTTAGCGACGGCACGCTGCATGCGCTGATCGGCGATGTCTGCGGTCATGGGCCGGACGAAGCGGCACTCGGAGTATGCCTGCGGGTGGCTTGGCGAACGCTGGTGCTGTCCGGTCACGAGCCAAGCCATATTCTCAACTGCCTCCAGGAAGTGCTCATCCGCGAGCGGCACAGGCCAGAGGTTTTCGCCACGGTCGCCACAATGAGCATAGATATCGCCACGGGCGAGGGCGTCATCCACATTGCCGGTCACCCGCCACCCGTGCTGCTCGGGTCCCCGCCGACCACGCTGGGCGAGGGCCGCGGCGGCCCGCCGCTTGGCCTGTTCGACGAGGAATGGCCACATATCCCCGTGGCGCTTGGTTCGCAATGGTCGCTGATGTTCTATACCGATGGCCTCATCGAGGGAAGGGGCGGCCCTGACCGCAGAGTGCTCGGGCCCGAGGGGCTGCTGAACCTGATCGCCGCGTCAGCGCCCGGCCCCTCCGCACCTGGGTTCGAGGACACGCTCGCCGACACCCTGCTCAAGACCGTGGAGCGGCTCAATGGCGAGCCGCTGGCCGACGATGTCGCTGTCATCATCGTCGGCCGGCATCCGTGACGGACCAGGTCGCGCCGGAGGGAGAGCAGCAGCCCAGCCTCGA
>DASWGE010000180.1:0-7761 GCA_036393895.1 Streptosporangiaceae bacterium
CACCGGCCCGGTTCTCGTGGTGGACTTCGGGGCCCAGTACGCCCAGCTCATCGCCCGGCGCGTCCGGGAGTGCCAGGTCTACTCGGAAATCGTCCCGTCCACGATATCGACCGACGAGATCGTGCAGCGTAAACCGGCCGCGATCATCTTGTCCGGCGGCCCGGCCTCGGTGTATGCACCGGGGGCGCCGCCCGCGCCGCCCGGGCTGCTGGAAGCTGGCATCCCGGTCCTTGGCATCTGTTATGGCTTCCAGCTGATGGTCCGCGATCTTGGCGGCGAGGTGGCCAGGACCGGGGCAGGCGAGTACGGCGCTGCGACGCTGCGCAGCAGCGACGCGGGCAGCGTCCTGCTCGGCGAACTGCCTGCGGTGCAGCAGGTCTGGATGTCGCACGGCGACACCGCCGTGCGCGCGCCCGATGGCTTCACTGTCACCGCCAGCACGGCAGGAACACCAGCCGCCGCCGCCGAGGACCCGCGGCTCGGCCTGTATGGCATGCAGTTCCATCCCGAGGTCATGCACACCGAGCACGGACTGACGATGCTGAGGCATTTCCTCGCCGCAGCGGGCTGCCGCGCCGACTGGACGATGCGCAACATCATCGACGAGCAGATTGAGCTCATCCGGGCCCAGATCGGGTCGGGTCACGCGATCTGCGGCCTGTCCGGGGGAGTGGACTCGGCGGTCGCGGCGGCGCTCGTCCAGCGAGCCATCGGGGACCACCTTACGTGCGTGTTCGTCGATCACGGACTGCTACGCAAAGGCGAGGCCGAGCAGGTCGAGCATGACTTCGTCGCGGCGACGGGAGTCGATCTGGTCGTCGTCGACGCGCAGGCCGACTTCGCCGCGGCACTGGCCGGCATCACCGACCCCGAAGCCAAGCGCAAGATCATCGGCAGGGAATTCATCCGGGCCTTCGAGCAGGCCGCCAGGCGGATCGCCGAAGGCGACGCCACAGATCCCGATCCAGGCGGCACGGCCGAGTTCCTGGTCCAGGGAACGCTGTACCCGGATGTGGTGGAGTCGGGCGGCGGCACCGGCACCGCCAACATCAAGTCCCATCACAACGTCGGCGGGCTGCCAACCGATCTCGGGTTCACGCTGATAGAGCCGCTGCGCACGCTGTTCAAGGACGAGGTCAGGTCGCTAGGTGCCGAACTCGGGCTGCCGCCTGAGATCGTCTGGCGGCAGCCGTTCCCAGGCCCGGGCCTGGCGATCAGGATCGTGGGGGAGGTCACGCCTGACCGGCTCAGGATCGTCAGGGATGCCGACGCCATCGCGCGCGAGGAACTGACCGTAGCGGGGCTGGACCGGCAGATCTGGCAGTGCCCCGTGGTACTCCTGGCTGACGTACGGTCGGTCGGCGTGCAAGGCGACGAGCGCAGTTACGGGTACCCGATCGTGCTCAGGCCAGTGACCAGCGAGGACGCGATGACGGCGGACTGGGCGCGGGTGCCTGACGCCGTGCTGGCCAGGATCTCTGGCCGGATCACCAACGAGGTGCAGCAGATCAACCGGGTCGTGCTAGACATCACCAGCAAGCCCCCCGGCACCATCGAATGGGAGTAGCAGAGCCGCACCCGCGGATGATCACGCGCCTTTGGTGCTTCTAGGAGCCAACACTTCGTGATCATCAGCCTCGGAAGGGCTGGGTTAGGTGACCCGGGCAAGCTCGGCGGGCAGGTCTTCGTAGGACTTGTCCGCGGCGATCTTCCGCAGGCGGTCGATGGCGTCCCAGACGTCGGTGAACCTGGTGATGATTGGCGCGGGCCCGAGCCGCAGCCGGTCCGGCGTCCGGTAGTCGCCGATCACCCCGGCTGCGATCAGCGCCTGGCTGATCCGCCAGGCATCCGGGTGATGCAGGGTTACGTGGTTGCCGCGACGGGCGTCGGCGCGCGGCGAGGCGAGCCTGAATCCGAGCGGCTCGAGCCACTCATCAGCCAGGTGAATCAGGTAGCTGGTCAGCGCGATGCCCTTCTCCCGCAGCCGCTCGATGCGCGCCTCCGCGAGGAGCTTGGTCCCCTCGGCGACAGCTACCGTCCCGATGATGTCCGGCGTGCCGGTGCCGAACCGGTCGATGCCGGGCACCGGGTCGTAGGCCGGGCCCATCGCGAACTGATCGCTCTGGCCGAACCAGCCCCAGATCGGCTGCCGCATCTGTTCCTGCAGCTCCCGGCGGACATAGAGGAATGCGGGAGCGCCTGGTCCCGCGTTGAGGTACTTGTACGTGCACCCGACCGCCAGGTCGGCCGCGCTGGCATCGAGCTTGATCGGCACCGCCCCGACGGAGTGGCACAGGTCCCATGCCATCAGCGCGCCGGCCTCGTGGACCTGACCGGTGATCCTGGGCATGTCGGCGAGCGCGCCGCTCCGGTAGGCCACATGAGACAGGCTGACCAGCGCGACGTCGGGCCCGAGCGCGTCGAGGAGGGCGTCCTCGGCCACCCCCTGGTCCAGGTCGGTGTGCAGCATCCGCAGTTCGCAGCGCCGCTGCGCGGCGACGCCCTGCAGCACGTAGCGGTCGGTAGGGAAGTTGTCATCATCGGTCACCAGGACGTTGCGGCCCGGCTGTGCGTCGAGCGCCGCGTTGACTAGCTTGAACAAATTCACAGTGGTCGAATCGCCCACCAGAATCTGGCCGGGCCCGGCGCCGGTCAGGTGCTCGCCGATCAGGTCGCCAACCTCGCGGGGCAGGCCGACCCAGTGACCCCACGACCTGACCAGGCCGGTGCCCCATTCCGAGCCGACCACCTCGGCGATCCTGGCCTGGGTCGCCAGGGGCAGCGGGCCGAGCGAGTTCCCGTCCAGGTAGATCGGCGCATCGTCGGCTCGCAGGAAGCGGTCCCTGAACTTGGCCAGCGGATCGGCCACATCAAGCTGCTCGCCATATGTCCGGTTCGATGGCAACGCGTTCACGCCCCAACAGTAGCCACCGTCCCCAGCGGCGTCCCATACCCCGGCGTGATCACGCGGGTTGTGCACGCGGTACCAAACACGGGTGATCATCAGCTATCGTTCGCTCACGGCGGGCGCGCGCGTGCAGCAGGTCCTCGTCGGCCCTCATTCGCGGAGCGTAGGTGCGGCATTTCGGATATCTAGCGGCAGGCCAGGACGCCTCTTTGTTCGCGCACGTCCCGCAGTCGTTCGGGCGGGACAGCGACCGCGGCACGCTCGCCATGGCGCTTGGCGCCACGCTGTACACGCCAGGAACGGCCGCCGACTATGCGTGCCGGATCGCCGGCCTGGTAGGCCGGGGTGTGACCTCAGCCGTCCTTTGCCTAGAGGACGCGATCCGCGACGCCGACGTCGCGGCCGCCGAGCGTAACGTCGCGGCGCAGCTGATCGAGCTCTACAAGATCAACGCCGGCGCCCCGTTGCTGTTCGTCCGAGTGAGGCAACCCGATCAGATCCGAACCGTGATAAAGGAAATCGGATCGGCGGCAACCATCCTGAGTGGCTTTGTTTTCCCGAAATTCACCGCAGCGAACGGCATTGACTTCCTCGACGTTCTCGCCGGAGTGCGGGCGGAAACCGGCCTGCCGTTTTACGGGATGCCGGTCCTGGAATCGCCGGAGACTATTTACGCCGAATCACGGGTCCGTGAGTTGCTAGCCGTCCGCGACCTGCTCGAGCGCCACGCCGACGCTATCCTTGCTGTCCGCATCGGGGCGACCGACATGTGCGGGCTGTTCGGCCTGCGGCGCAGCAACGAGCAGACCGTTTATGACCTGACACTGGTGCGCGAGGTCATCGCCGACATCGTGAATGTGTTCTGCCGCGACGGGCAGTTCGTCGTTACCGGGCCGGTGTGGGAGTATTTCGCGCATGGCGAGCGGATCTTCAAGCCGCTGCTGCGCGAGTCGCCATTCCGGGCCCGCGACGACCTGCCCAACGCGGTCAGGGTCCGGCGGCAGCTGGTGAGCAGCGACCTGGACGGGCTGCTCAGGGAGGTGGTGCTCGATAAGGCCACCGGCATTCTCGGCAAGACGGTCATCCATCCCACTCACGTCAGGCCGGTGCACGCGATGCTCGTCGTGACCGCCGAAGAGTACAGTGATGCGCTCGCGACGCTCTGCCTGACCGACGGCGGGGTGCAGTCGAGTGCCTATGCGAACAAGATGATCGAGAGCAAGCCGCACGCCCGCTGGGCGGCCGGCATCCTGCGCCGTGCGGTCGTCTTCGGAGTGCTGCGGCCGGACCGGACGTTCGTCGACCTGCTCGACATCGAAGACATCGGCGCATGACTGACGGCTCGGTAGCCGGCCAGCTTGGCATCACGGTTCACCTCGCGCCGTCGGCTCCCGGAGGGGCCAGGTTCGCCGGAACGCTTGAGGTCGGGCTGCGGCGCAACCCGAACCGCGCTCAGCTGCTGGTCTCCCGCGTGCTCGGCAAGCACATCCCGGCTCCGGTCAGCGACGTGCTGTCGGCCGCCCATGCGCTCGGCGCCGCCGTGCGGTCGGCCTGCGCCGGGCAGACGCCGATCGTGATCGGCTTCGCCGAGACCGCGACCGGCCTCGGCCACGGCGTCGCCGCGGTCAGCGCCCCCGATAGCGGACCAGCGCCGTACCTGCACACCACCCGCCGGCCTGCTCCCGACGGTGCGCGGGTCATCAGGTTCAGCGAGGAACACAGTCACGCCGTGGACCAGTCGCTGATCGTACTCGACGATGCGGAACTTCGCGGCGGCCGGCCGCTTGTTCTGGTCGACGACGAGCTCACCACCGGCAAGACGGCGGTCAACGCGATCCGGGTGCTTCAGGCGTCCTGGCCGCGACCGGTCTACGTGCTCGCGTCGCTGCTCGACTGCCGCAGCGACGAATGCCGGGCCGAGGTAGCGCAGGCTGTCGGCGAGCTCGGGGCTGACGTGGTGAGCGTCTCGCTGCTCGACGGCCGGGTCCGGCTGCCCGCCGATGTGCTGGCCAGGGCGCGCGACTTTATCGCCGCGTTGCCCCAGCCGCCCGCGCAGTGCTCAGCCGCCGCGCGCCGGTCTGGCCAGGCCGCTGTCTCCTGGCTGGAGGTCGCACTCCCTGATGCAGTGCCAGCGAACGCCAGCACGGGCTGGGGTCCGGACCAGGAGCGCGCCGCCCGGGAAGCGATGAGCCTGGCGGCGGCCTGTTTGCCGGTCCCCGGTGACGGCCGTACGCTCGTGCTCGGCGACGAGGAGCTCATGTACCTGCCTCAGTTGCTCGCCGCCGCGCTCGGCGGCGACGTGCGGTCATCCTCCACGACCCGGACGCCAGCGGTCACGATCGACCGGCCCGGGTATCCGCTGCGGACGGTCCTCACGTTCGGCTCGACCGAGGACGGCCACCGGCCCGCTTATGCCTACAACGTCGCCGGCAGCGCGCACACCGACGCGGGGAACGCGCCAGGGTTCGATCACATCGTGCTCGTGACCGACGCGCCGCGGGGCCCGCGCACCGCTGATCTGGCCGGCCGACTGGGCGACAGCGTCGGGCGAGCCGTCCATGTCGTGACGCTTCGGCCGGGGAGGCTGAGCTGGCCGGCCAGGAGGGACCGGCAGGCCGGCGCGGACCAGGCCCTCATGGCCGCCAGGGCCAGCAGGACGGGGCAGCGCCGTGCTGAGCAGTAGCTACCGCCCGGACGAGGTGACCTTCCTGCTCACCGATCTGTCCGGGCACGCGCTTGAGCTCGGCTTGCGCGAACGGGAGCGGGTCATCCAGGGCGGGCGTAACTACGCCGAGGTGCTGCCAATCGAGTATGCGCCAAGCGCCGATTACATGGCCCTGTTCGACGCCCTGCTCGAGCGGTTCTCCGGCCAGGTCGCCGAGCATGTGGGGGTCGTCACCGAGTTGGCGCTCGCTGCCAGGCAGGGTCATCCCGTGCTGGTGTCGCTGGCCAGGGCTGGGACTCCCGTCGGAATCCTGATGCGCCGGTGGGCCCTGTTCTCCCATGGTGTTGAGCTCCCGCACTATTCGGTGTCCATCGTGCGCGGGCGCGGCATAGATACCGTCGCGCTCGACCACATCGTCGCGCGACACGACCCGCGTGACGTGCTGTTTGTCGACGGGTGGACCGGCAAGGGCGCGATCGCCGCCGAGCTGGCCGAGGCGCTAGCCTGCTACGCGGCAGGCGGCGGGCCGTGGCTGCCCGACGAGCTGGCCGTCATCGCCGACCCCGGGCATTGCGCTCGGCTGTTCGGTACCAGGACGGACATCCTCGTGCCGTCGGCCTGCCTGAACTCAACGGTGTGCGGGCTGGTCAGCAGGACCGTGCTGAACGACCTGATCCGGCCCGGCATGTTTCACGGCGCGAAGGTGTACTCCGACCTGGCGGCGGCTGATCGCTCGGCGCAGTTCCTCGACGCGGTCAGCGGCCGGTTCGAACAGGTGGCCAGGGCGGTGGCTGAGCGCTGGCCGGCCGCTTATGCGGGGGATCGCTCCGTGACCTTCGCCGGCCGGCGGCTGGTCAGCCGGGTCCAGGCGGAGTTCGGCCTGCCGAGCCAGCATCTGATCAAGCCGGGAGCGGGCGAGGCGACCCGGGTTCTCCTGCGCAGGCTGCCCTGGCTCCTGCTGGTGCGGCCGGACTGCCGGGACATGCTCGAGCACCTGCTGCTGCTCGCCAAGGAGCGCGGAGTCGAGGTCATCGACTATCCCGACATGCCGTACAGCTGCATCGGGCTGGTCAGGCCGCAGGCAGCGACGCACGGGTGAGGGCATGGAGATGCCTGCCAGGCCAGATCCCGTCCTGATCACCACCGATCTGGACCGGACGCTGATCTTCAGCCCGCGGGCCATTGCCCAGCTAGGCGGGGCGTTGCCGGCCGACCCGGTCGAGACCGCTGGCGGGCAGACCACCGCTGGGGAGCTGAGCCGCGCGGCGCGTAACGCGCTCAACGCTCTGCCCGCTCACGCGCGGATCTGCGTCGCGACCAGCCGCAGCGTCAGCAGGCTGAAGCGGCTCAGGCTGCCGTTCGCCGTACCGTACGAGATCGCCGCCAACGGTGGCGTCGTCCTGGTCGACGGCGAGCCTGACCCGGAGTGGGCGGCGCCGATCGGGGGGCTGGTTTCCCGCGCGGCTCCGGCCGCCGAGGTCCGGGCCGTGCTGACCGGTTCCCGGGTCGGGAGCGGCAGATCCGCGGGGACGAGCTCGGTGGCTGGCCCGCCTTGGCTGCAGCGGATGGGTGATGAGGACGACATGTGCTGCCTCGCGATCGTAGACCCGGCGCTGCTCGCGCCCGAGCAGCTCGCCGAGATCGCGGGCCGGTGCCTGGAGCTTGGCTGGGAGGCCTCGCTGGTCGGCCGGAAACTGTACGCGTTTCCCGCCGGGTTCGGGAAGGAGCGCGCCGCAACGTTCGTGGCCGAGAAAGTCGCCAGGCAGGCAGGCGCCGCTCCGCGCCGGCTCGCCGCTGGCGACACCGAGCACGACAGGCTGATGCTGGCCGACGCCGACCTCGCCTGGGTTCCGGCGGGTTCGGACCTGGCAGCCTGCGCGGGCGGGGAGTTCATCGTAACGTCGCAGCCGGGCCACGCCGCCGCCGCCCAGATCACCCAGGGCTGGTTGGATGCATGCGCTGCCCGCTAGGACGACCAGAATGCCCGAGGTCGGGGGGTCGGTCCGCGATCGCGGAGCTGTGCTTCATGATGGCGGACACTTTCCCACGGCAGATTCAGGTGGTCGTCGCAACGCGTTGCAGGTCGTCGGTGAGGAGCTTAGCGAACGCTTCGCGCGGGGTGTGGTAGCCGAGCCGCTTGCGGGGCCGGTCGTTGAGCTCGCTGGCGATGGCGTGGATCTGGGCGGGG
>DASWGE010000181.1:0-23040 GCA_036393895.1 Streptosporangiaceae bacterium
GGAGCTGCTGGCCGGGCTGGCCGGGCGGGCGCCGCTGCTGCCCGGCGCGGGCCAGCTGGCGTTCATCGACATGGACTCGATGCAACGCCGGGTGTACGGGCACGCCAAGCAGGGCGCGGCGTTCGGTCACACCAAGATACAGGGCAAGACGGTGCTGGTGCGGGGGCTGAATGCGCTGGCCGCGGTGGTCAGCACGCCGCAGGGCGCGCCGGTGGTTGCGGCCACCCGGCTGCGCGGCGGCAGCGCGAACACCGGCCGCGGCGCTGCGAGCCTGCTCGCCGAGGCGATCGGCACCGCGCGGGCGGCCGGGTGCACCGGGATCATCGTGGCCCGGATGGACTCCGGCTACTACAGCGCCGCGGTGTGCCGGGCGGCCCGCCGCGCGGGCGCGTTCTTCTCCGTCACCGCCCGGCTGGACGCCGCAGTGAAGGCAGCGATCGCCGCGATACCCGAGCAGGCGTGGACTGCCATCCGCTACCCGCGGGCGATCTGGGACGACCAGCTGGCTGCCTGGGTGTCGGACGCCGAGATCGCCGAGATCAGCTACACGGGCTGTCCGGCGGGACTTCGCGTAACGCAGGGGTCACGGTCGCTCGGCGGGTACGCCCGAGCGCTGGCCATGGCTTTATCCAGTACGGTGACCTGTGTGCCGGTCCCGTGCTCAGGCCGCCAGCTCAACGCGCTTGGCCAGCGCCTTGCGGATGGCACGTCCTCGGACGCTGACCATGCCCTTTTCGCGCAGGTGGCGGACGCTTACCAGGCGGTCCTCGATCATGTCGAGCGACGGCTCCGGGAACTCGGCTTCGAGGCGACGACCCGCGTCAAGACCACGGGAACATTGCTCGACAAACTGCGCCGAGACCCGACGCTCAAGCTCAGGTCCATCCACGATCTCGCAGGCGCCCGTATCGTCATCGACGGAACCCTCGACGATCAGGATGCGGCCAAAGCCCGCGTCATCGACGCTTTCGCTTCATGCCCTCGGCCACCGGTAGAGAAGGATCGCAGGTAGACGCCCAGCCACGGCTACCGGGCCGTGCAGGTAATCGTGTTCCCCGAAAACATGCCGGTAGAGATTCAGATACGGACGAACCTTCAGAACGGCTGGGCTCAATTCACGGAGAGTCTCGGTGACATGTGGGGCCGCAGGCACGCTACGGGGCGGGCCCGGACGACCCGGACGCGCCAGCCGGGAAGCCTTTCGCTGAGGGCCTGACCAGGGCGCGGGTCGTGGAGATATGGGTTAGTTTCTCCGAGCTGATCTATGACATGGAGCGGCTGGATCTGGATCTGAGCGCAGCGCGCGCGCTGATTGCTGCGGGCACTCCTCCCGGCGACGAAGCGATAGCGGACATTGAGCGCCATATGCGAGAGTGCCATGCGGCCGTGAGAACGCGCCTGGGTATGCTCGGTTTGTCGACAGTGAGCGAGACGTAGCTATGAACCACTACCTCATCGTGTTCGACCGCGCCGAGAGCAACGTGGTTCGCTGCGAGCCGTTCAGCACCCGGGGTGCTGCTCTCAACGCGCGGTTCGATGCTGAGCGTGAGTTCCGCCGCAACGATCAGATCGAGGTAGTAGTGCTGGGCGCCAGCTCGCCGGAGGCCCTGGCCCGCACTCACTCCAGGTACTTCAAGGGGCTCGGGCAGCTCTTCCGCGCCGCAATGCCCACTGAGCAGCCCGCCTGATTCCTGAACCTCGGGGTGATACTCTCAGCGCGCGTCAGGCATGCGCGGAGCCATCATGCTGCCCGGCCCGCGGCTCATGGCACGGCCGCCGGCGACTTCCCGAGGTCGACGAGTTCGTGCTCCGCCCGGCAGGCGTGACCGCAACCGGTCGAGTCGATCAGCGACTTGGCGTGCTCGGCCTCGGCCAGCGAGGCGAAGAGCATGACAGTAGTCGTGCCGCAGTAGGCGGCGCTGGCGTAGCGGCCGTTCCCGGCGATCCATTCGGCTTGCGGCCACGTGCCGCGGGCGAGCGTGACGTAGCCGCGTTGCCGGCGGTGCTCGGATAGCTCGGCGGCGGCCATCCTGAGGCAGCGGCGGCAGGTGACCGCGGCGAGGTCGTCGGTCAGCTGCCGGGTGTTCCGGATGCCGCATGCGGCCCGGGGTCCCATCTGGCCGCGGAGGTGGGTGACCGTGCCCAAGGTCCCTGCTCCCTTCTGCCAGACCTCGAACGGCGTCACGAACTCGCCGCTCCGCTCAATCGAGCAACGGGGTGATGCGGGTGGCATTCAGGTCGGGGTTAGGCTGCGACGGCGGCAAGGCGCTCGGCGCGCAGCCGCCTCGTCCAGGCTTCGTCTGCGTCAGCGATCGGCGGCAGCGGGCCTGCGGCCCAGGTGAGCAGCAGGTCGGCCAGCCCTGGGTTACGCACCAGGGCCGGGCCGTGCAGGTAGGTGCCGAGTACCCGGCCCGCGTAAGCCCCTTCCGTGCCGTCGCCGTTACCGACCCCGAGGATGACTCGCGCTAGCGGCTTGACTCCCGGGCCGAGCCTAGTTACGCCCTGATGGTTCTCGAAGCCCGTCAGCTGATCGACGCCAAGCTGCGGATCGACGTCCGCCAGTACTTCGCCCACGCCCCGCCGCTCACCGCGGCCGCTGCTGATATTTACGATGCCTAGCCCCTCCACCGGCTCACCTTGGGCGCCGCCGAATACCGTGCCGATCAGCTGGTAACCCGCGCACACCGCGAAGATGACCGCCCCGTTCGCGGCAGCCGCGGCGAGCCCGCCGCCAGCCCGCAGCCGCTGCGCAGCCAGTACCTGGGGAAGGTCCTCGCCGCCGCCGAGCAGGTAGATATCACCCTGGCGTGGCACAGGCTGATCGGAGTTCACCTGGATCGGGTCGACGGCCAGGCCGCGCAGCCTCGCCCGGCGAGCCAGCATGATCAGATTGCCCCGGTCGCCGTAGGTGCTGAGCAGGTCCGGGAAGATCCAGACCAGTCGAAGTGCGCTCGGGCCCTCCGCGGCGCGCTCGCCACGGACGGCCTGATCACGCTCCTCCTGATGGCTGCCGGGGTGCCCTGGTCCACCGGCCGTCCACAGCATCTCGCCGGCCACCTCGTGCCCGTTCGCGGAGTACGCCTGGCCACCGGAGTTCGGCACCGTCATGAGCCAAGCTCCTTATCGTTACCACCGCGCGGGCGCGACGTGATGCACATCATGCGGTTCGTCCGAGGGTCGCCCTGATCTGCTGGAACGCGGTGTAGTTGGCGATCACGTCGAGGCCGCCTGGCGGAACCATGTCCACCGCGGCGTCGATGCCATCCACCAGGTCGAACGCGATCTCGTCCGCCTCTAGCCTGACCGCCAGGTCGATCCGGCGCTCGCCGGCCAGGAGCACCGGCCGGCCGTGCAGCACCCGGTAATCGACGTCCCACAGCCAGGACGTGTCCTTGCCGTCGGGGACCTGGGCGTTGACCGCGAGCAGCACGGGCCGCCCGTCGGGATCGAGCACGTCGAATGCTTCCAGCCAGCCCGCCGGGTTCTTGGCGAGCAGCAGATGCAGCATCCGCCCGCGGCGCTGCACTGTGGTGTATCTGCCAGCGACGGATACCACGGCGCGCAGGTTCGGCAGGGCCTGATCGACATCGGCTCCGAACAGGCCGGCAACGGCCAGCGCCATCACCGCGTTGGACTTGTTCGCGCGGCCTGGCAATGACAGGTCAAGGTCGCGCACGACACCCGCGGAGTCGATCACCGAGTCGCCATCGAGCACCCAGCGGGCTGGCGGCCTGGACAGGCCGCAATCGCCGCACCGCCAGCCGAGCTCGTCCCTGCGCAGGTGCGAACCGCACTGCGGGCAGCACCAGGAGTCATCGTGCCAGCGCTGCCCGGCCGCCACCCATGTGACACGGCCCGCAGAGCCCGCCGCCCACGCCACGAGCGGGTCGTCGGCGTTGGCGACCACGCGGCAGTCCGGCATGGCAGCGAACGCCTCCCGCCACCGCCTCGCGACCAGCCAGATCTCAGCCGCCCTGTCCATCTGGTCACGGCTGAGGTTCAGCAGGACGACCACCCTCGGGTGCGTCGCCTTCATCATCGACGGCAGGTACCGCTCGTCAACCTCGAGCACGGCGTACGGGGCATCTGGCGAGCCGCTGAGCGCGGAGACAAGTCCGCTCTCCATGTTGGCGCCGAACGCGTTCGACGCGACTTCCTGGCCCAGCGACGCCACCGCGGCCGTCACCAACCGGGTCGTCGTGGTCTTACCGTTGGTGCCGGTCACCAGCACGATCTGGCGCCCCGCCGCGAGCTGCCTGAGCAGGTCAGGCGCGACCCGCAATCCGACCACGCCGCCGATGACTGAGCCATCGCCACGGCCGGTCAGCCGCGATACCTTCCCGGCGGCCTCGCCGAGGGTGGTCGCGACGCGAGCCCTGATCGGAAGCTTGCTCATGGGCGCAGATGCTATCTAGCCACTGGCGCGGACAGCGCCGCAGCAGCCGAGGTCAGATCTTCGTTACTTCCGATAATGAACAAACTAGTTCCTAAACGGAGGTAATTTCTGGGTTTTTACGGCATCCAGGATACTGCGCGGCTAGAACGCGATGGGAACGGATCTGGCGGCGGGCGCTGGCTGGCCGAACCCGATGCCCGGGAGCTCACCTCAGCGTGTCCTGCGGCCTCGCCGACCTCTCCGGCCTTCGCGGTTTCCCCGCGGGCCGCCCGGGCAACCCGCGCTACTCCCACAGTCTCCAGTCGTACTGCCAGTGCTTGACCAGCGAAGAGTCATAGTTCGGCCCGTTGTCGTACTGGGTGGCCTTGACAAACCGGTGCGGGTACAGGAACGGCCCTTTGCCAGCGTAATCGGCCACCCAGTATCCGTCCGCTGAAGGGTTGCCGAAAACGGTCGAGGCCGACCCGTATACCCAGGCGTAGAACCCGGCCCATCTCATGACGCTGTGGAACCTTCGCACGTAGCCAGAGTCCACGGCGGTCTCTAGGTCAATGGCGACCGTGATCCCGCGGGGGACTCTGAGTTGGTAGAGCCGCTGAAGCGCGCCGAATGCGTCGGTCTCGGCGTCGACCTGCGTCGGGTTCGACCTCACCCAGATCGGCAGCTTGTGTAGCTGTTCGAACCGCCTCCACTCGGCTTCGGTCCAGACATGCGGGGTGTCGCCGCCGATGTATCCAGCGACAGCCCGGTAGCCAGCGGGCGCAGACGCCGGCGGAACACTGGCATCGAACATCTTGACTGGCGGCAAGACCATTCCGTCCTCCTTTGGCAGGCACATCTGCCCTGGCCAGACAAACGTACGCGGTGGCCATCGGTTGCGTGCCGGACAAGCCAAATCCGCTCGCCGTATTCCGGCTGGCAATACGCTGATCGATTAGCGGGCGCTGCGATTCCCGGCAGCCGCGGAAACAGATCTGGGGCGATCCAGATCTGTCTGCGCGTCATAGCCGACGATGAAGCGCCGCGGCCAGGAGAGCACGGGCTCGAGCCAGCCGACCACGCCCATTTCGCCGGCCGCCTGCAGCATCTGGCCACGGTGGCTGGAGCCAACAGCCAGCAGGGCCAGGTCGGCCGAGAATGCGCGCTGATCGTCCGCGCCCAGCAGGGCGGTCCAGGCCGGAAGCCTGTTGCTGTCAAGCTCCATCGACAGCGGGTGCCTGCGCAGCGCGCTCACCCGCTGCCCGACCTTGATATCGGGCCGGTCGACTAGGCCAGGAAGCTCGAACTCGAGCGGCAGCGCGGGCTCAAACGGGTCGGTCGTCGGGCCGTTGAGCGGCAGCGCGCGCTCAATCTCGTGCAGCCACTGCAGCTGAGGTATGACCCAGTCGCGCCCGACCTGCGTCCCCGCGCCCTTGCCGCCGCCCAGAATCCGCCGCGCGGTCTCGCCGACTGCCGCCGTCAGTTCTTCCGGCGCGAAGTGATCACGGATCGCCTGGGACCGGCCAGCGACGGCCCCTTCGATGATCGTGGCCAGCACGCATTCCCGCAGCCGCGCATCGAGCGCGGACCAGCGCGACTTCAGCGCCGACGGCACGACGGGCAGGGCTGAATTGGTCAGGAAGGCGAGTACCAACGCCTCGGTCCATACCCTGAGCCACGCGTACTCGCCGGACCTGGCGCGCAGGTCAGCCGACCGCAGCTCGAGCTGCGTGCAGGCACGGGCGCCCTTGCATTCAGGGCCGCACGCCGCGGACCGGCGGGCGGCCATCGGGGGCGGCGCCAGCTCGCCGGGCTCGGGCTGGCGCTCGGCGTGGCCGCCGAACGGCACCCTGACCCGGATCGGCCGGTCCATCCCGTCGCTGAACACCGCGGCCACTCCTGGCGGGAACGAGACCACCTGCCTGGACTGCTCGGCGTCGAGGTTCATGGTCGCGCCCACAAGCTCCCGGTCGTCGTGCGCGGGCAGCCGGTGGACGATCTTCAGCGCGGTGTTCTTCACGACGTCGGGCACGAGCTTGGCCGGGATCTGCTCGGCGATGAGCAGGCCCTCACCGTAGGCGCGGATCTCGGCCAGCAAGCCGGCAAATAGCTCGACGGCATGCGCGCTGGCACCCTCCCGGCCGGCCCGCAGCAACCTGTGCGCCTCCTCTATGACGATGACGTGCCGCAAACTCTCGCCGCCGCGCTGCGCGCCGGCTCGCTCGCGCACCCGCAGGTGCTCGATGATCCTGATGATCAGCGTGCCGATCAGGAAAGCCTTGTCCTCGTCGTTGGCGACATCCTCGATGGCGAGCACAGTGTTCCGCTTGAGCAGTTCCGCGATGTCAGCGGGGTGGCCGCCTTCGAAGAACCGGCCGGCCGACCCGGTCCGCAGCGAGCGCAGCCTGACGTCCACGAATCCCCTGACATCCGCCTGGAGCTCAGGGCCATAGCCGACATCGGTGATCACCTCAAGCGCGGCAGCCTGCAGCTGCGCCAAGGTGGGAACGGCGGGCGGCACCACCGCACCTGGCCGTCCCGCGCCGCTGACCGGGTCCCAGCCGCAGGACTCGTAGACCCGCTGCAGCGCCTGGGACATGATCTGCGGGAACGGCTCGTGCGCGTCGAACGCCGCCAGGAACAGCGCGCGCACCATGTCGATATGGGCCTGGACCGGATAGCCAGGTTCCGGCGCGAGCGGGTTGACGGCCAGCGGCACTGCGTCAGGATCCGCCGGGCTGACGAGCGTCAGCGCTCCCCCGGCCGCAGCGATCCGGCCGGCCATCGCCGCGTACTCCGACTTGACTGGCTCAACGACCAGCCAGGGGATACCCGAGCTGGTCAGCTGCTCAAGCAGGTGCCTGACCGTCTGCGACTTACCAGACCCGGTCGCGCCGGTGATCAGCGCATGCCTGTTCAGGGTGGCCAACGGCACGCCGAACTCACCCACCGGCCTGTCCTGGCCGTCCAGGATCGTGCCGACGATCACGTCGTCCGCGCCTGGCGGCTCGGCCGTGACGTCGAAGTACCCGACGTCCAGGACCCGCACCCCGGGCACCTCGCGCCGCGGCAGGCCGGCGAGTGCGGCGAGGACGCCGGCCGTCGCGGCGAAAGGGACGGCCGAACCGTCGGCCTCGTCCGCGCTCTTCGCAGCAAGGGCGTCCGCTAGGTCCCTCGCCCGCTCAGGGACGCGGAGCCGGTACGGATGCGCGCTGAGGTCGGCAGCCCCGACCAGCAACGGGCCGATCAAGCTGAGCTGCTCGGCGTCGGCGGCTCCGACCAGCACCCTGACGTTCAGCAGGCCGGCCTCGCGGAAGGCATCTAGTTCGGCCAGGCGGCTGGCGGCGCGATGGGCTTCGAAGCGTGACTGCTCCTCGTCGAACCGCCGCAGCACATTCAGCTCGCTGCGCAACTCGGCGATCTCGGCGTCGATCAGTTGGGTCGGCTCAGCCGCGACCAGCCAGCCGAAGGGGCGGGTCATCAGCGTGGTCAGCGCGGCCTCGAACAGCGTTGGCGCCGCGGCAGCCAGGCCGGTGCCGCCGCCGAGCCAAGGGGCGCCGGTCAGGCCCTGGCCAGCGGGCTGGCCGAAACCGCCCAGCCCGCCCGGCGACCACGATGGCGATCGCTGCCCCGCGGGGTCGACAGCAAGGGCCGCGCCCTGCCGCCCTGGGCACGGTGCCCACACCATGGCATCAAGATCGGCCATCAGGCCGTCCGGGCAGGGCACGCCTCTGGCGCCCCACGGAAACAGCAGCTCGCAGCGGTCTGGCCGGGCACGCTGGCCGGACGGCTTCGTCAGGAGATCCGGGGGCGGCCCATACGGGTGCTCGCCGTCCTTGGCGCGCTGGCCGGAGCGCGCGGGCTGCTCACCGGCCGCCGCGGTGCCGCTGACCGGGGTCTGCGCGGCGGTCGATGGCAAAGGCCCAGCGTTAGTGAGCAGTTCAAGCGGCGCCCCTCCGCCGCGTGAGAGCCAGCCGGTCACGAACGGCCGGCGGCTCTGTGCCGCGTCAAGCAGCGCCGGGAGGACAGAAGCGTAGTCTCGCTCCGCAGTGCCGCCGTAGCAGACATCGGGAATCGCGACTACCCGGTACCAGGGCGCGCTGGGGCTGGCCCCGATGCCAGGATCGCCGTTCATATGGCGTGCATATCAGGCGCGCAGTCGGGTGTGCCACCAGTTGCCCAAGAATCGGCTACACATCTACCGTGCCGGTGATCCTCGTCCTCGTAGCCCCGGAAACCCAGATCGTGCCGTCCTCGCCGGCGTCGATGCGGACCCGGCCGCGCCGCCCGATCGCCGTGCCCTGGCTGGCGACATACGGGGCAGTAGCGCGACCGCTTGACAGCAGCCACTGGGCCAGCGACGCGTTCAGGCTGCCCGTGACCGGATCCTCGATCGGCCGCCCGGCCGCGGGAAAGAACGCCCGCACCTCAAAGGCGAGCTCCGAGCCTGGCGGATAAGGGCCAGCCAGTCCAAGGACAAGGTCACCGTCTCCGGGCCGGACGTCAAGCACAGCCTGGGCGCTGCCGAGCAGGATCGCGATCCAGCCAGGCCCATTGTCGGCCCACTCCGCGTCCACGATGTCCGTGCGGGCGATCCCCAGCTGGGCCGCGATCTGCCCCAGCAGCGGCTCATCGACCGGGCCAGAACGCAGCAGCGGCGGGGCCGCGAAGCCAAGCAGGCCCGCGCTCCGCCTGATCATGACCAGGCCTGCGCCGCATTGCTGCACGATCTGATCGGTCCGCTGCGGCTCGTGACCGGACTCCAGCCAGGCGTGGCAGGTGCCGAGCGTCGGGTGCCCGGCGAACGGCAGTTCCGTCTCCGACGTGAAGATCCGCACCTGGTAGTCGGCGCCAGGCTCGTCGGCGGGCAGCACGAAGGTGGTCTCCGACAGGTTCGTCCACCGCGCCAGCAGCTGCATCTGCGCCGTAGTCAGGCCGGTGCCGTCGAGCACGACCGCGACCGGGTTGCCGCCGAAGGGCTCCTGGCTGAAAACATCGACCTGGCTGAATGGCCGTTGCATTCGTCCGAGTCTGCCATGGCCGGCCGGCTCGCGATCGCGCGGGCGGCCGGGCCTCGGCAGCTCACCATGCTGTCGTCGGAGGCCTATCTGCCAGCGCCGCGCCGGGAAGAGTCATCAGGGCCGGGTTAGCGTCGGCCAGCGTCACGATCCTGGCGTCCGGTGATGGGTAGCTGACGATCATGGCGCTGGGCGGCAGCCGCTGCAGTTCGTCGGGCTCGACCAGGAGCTCTCGCGACCGCTGCGCCGTGTGGCCGAACGAGGCGTTCTCGCCGAGCGCCCTGGACAGGCTGATGCCCCACGAAGTGCCCGAACTGATGCCTTCGGTCAGCGAAATCGATTCGGACCCGCTGCGGGAATAGTTCGAGTCCCTGCTGGACGAGGAATTGAAGTCGCCGAACGGTCCGAGCCCTTGCCGGCCGCGCCCGCGGCCCCGGCTGCCTCCGCTGCTTCTGGCGGCCGTGACGGAGTCCGCGACCGAGTCAGACGTGCCGACGGTGCTGGTGTACGAGTCAGCCAAGGTATCGGTGACCGACGTCCCGACGGTGTCGGTGAGCTGGCCGACGACGAAGCGGTGCTCGGTTCCGATCAGCTCGCTGGCCGCCCGCGCGTCGTCGCCGTTGCCGAGCCGCATGAACGCGATCATCGCGTTGCCCCTGCCCAGCCGCTCACGCACACTGGCGGGGATCGACCGGAACGCCAGCACCAGCCCGCTCCGCGAGACCTCGCAGGCGTCGGAAAGACGGTCGAGCGCGTCGCCGCCGAGCCGTTCGGCACCAAGCAGGAAGATCACGTGCGCCCACGGCTCGCCAGGCTCAGCCCGCCGCAGCATGTGGGTCAGCGCGGCGACGACGTACGTGCCGAGAACCCTGTTACCGATCACGCCGGCCCGCCGGTCGAGCGCCGCCACCCTGAGCCGGGTCAACGTCCCCGGCGCGGGCGGCTCGCCGGTTCCGAGTGCGTTAAGCGCGCGCAGCCTGGACTCCAGGACGAAGGCCCGCTCCAGCACCATCCGCTCGGCCGCACCGTGGCGGAATAGCCTCCCGATCTGTTGCAGTTGCCCGGTCGTCAGCAGTCCGGAACCCACGTCAGCGCGCGGGTCGCCGACATCGCCAAGCATCCGGAGCGCCGCGGTCACCGAGGCGATACCCGGGTCGGGGCCGAGCGCGCTAAGCACGCGCTCGAGCAGGGCGCAGTCGACTGCGGCATCCGCCGCGACGCTATCGCCCGCCCGCCCGCCCGGCCGGTCGGCAGCGGCGCTGGCGGCCAGCGCCAGCACGTCGGCAAGGGCGCGGGCCTCGAGCCCGGCGCCGAGGTCAAGCCTGTGCAGGTCGGCCGGGAGCGCCCACACGAGCGGCCGCAGCCCGGCGCGCTGTGCCAGGCGGATTAGCTCGCCTGCAACCGCCGCTTCGGTGAGGTCGACGACGGTGACCTCGCCTCCGCCGCTCAGCTGCAGTGCCGCGATCGTCGTGACCAGCGCCGACCAGCCGGCCAGGGTACCGCCCGCGACGTCTACCCGGTCGATTCCTGCAGGCAGGCCGACAGCGAACCAGGACGGCTGGCGGTCGAAGACCGCTCTGCGCCGCTGCCACGCACGGTAGTCGCTGGCGTGTTCGCGCTGCTGCGCCTCGAGCAGGCGGGAATGGGCAGCGCGCGCGGCCTCGACCCGCCGTCGCTCGCCGGCCAGCAATGCGGCGAGCCTGCGCCGGCCTCGCCATGCCGATCTGGCGCACCCGGCCATGGCAGCGGCGCCCGCCAGGGTGCCGAACCAGCCAAGCTCCTGGCCGGTCAGCCCGGCCAGCCATGCGGCGCCCGACAGGGCCGCGATGGCGGCGCCCGCGGTCAGGCCGGCCCGCGCTGGCCGGCCGGCGATGTGAGCGATCCGCGCCTGCGCTTGCACCCAGCCTTGGTCGAGCCGGTCCGCGGGCCCGGGAGCCGGCCTGGGCGGCGCCGGGCCTGGATCGGCCAGTATGGGCGCGAAGTGCCGGCCCAGACAGACCTCGCGCGGCCTGGCATTCACCGCGCCGCCCGGCAGCCGGTAACAAGGCGCGGCCGCGGGTTCCGCACCGCAAGCGACAGGCCGTCAGGCCGCTGCTCCGCCAGCAGTGCCGCCGGCCATCCCTGGCCGTCTTCCAGGCTTAACGAGATCTCTCCCGCAACTCCCGCCAGGCCGGCCGATGATGCCGTCCGGGCTGCCGAGCCGGCCGGCGGCTGTCCCCGGACAGCAACGACGTTGACCTGACCGGCGAGCCAGCCGGCGGCCGCGCCAGCTGCCGTGCTGAGCAGCGTGGCCGCCCCGGCGCCGGGACCGAGAGCGAGCTGAGCCTCAAGCTGACCGCGGGCTGTCTCCTCGAAGCCGTTGATCCAGAGCAGGCAGTCGGCCCGCGCGCCGAGTCTGGCGCGGTCCGCCAGGATCCCGGTCAGGTCCGCGATCACCAACTGCGCGACCATCACTGCCCACCGGCCGTGCGTCAGCCGGTCGAGCGCGAACAGCACGACATCCCGCTCGGCCACCGCCCGGCCAAGGATGATCGGCTCTTCATCCCCAGGCCCGGGCTGGCAGAGCCCGGCCCCGATCGCCGCAGAGCGGAGTCCGGCCAGCTGAGCTGCTACGGCTCTCGTCGCTGGCGCCGCGCTGTCCAGCTGCGCGGCCAGCTCATCGAGGATTGATCGCCGCTGGCCAGCGGCGGCTGGCCAGCGCGACGCGAGGAGCTCGAAGGCGGCCCTCTGGCGGTCCGCGCTGAGCAACCACTGCTCCTGACCGACGCCGGACCAGTCGATCATGGCGGTGAGCAGGCCAGCGGCGCGGTCGGGGCTGGCACCCGAGAACGGCTCGTAGTGTCCGCGCTCGGCGGCGAACACCGCCAGGGGCGCGTGCACGCCATCGCAGGCCGCCTTAACCGCCTCCGCCACCCCGTGGCCGTCACCCCCGGTGCCGTGAGCGTAGCGGGGCGCCGCGCCGCTGGTCAGATCGATAATGATCAC
This sequence comes from Streptosporangiaceae bacterium, assembly GCA_036393895.1. Taxonomy (GTDB): domain Bacteria; phylum Actinomycetota; class Actinomycetes; order Streptosporangiales; family Streptosporangiaceae; genus Chersky-822. The sequence continues at coordinate 12,379 of DASWGE010000181.1, forward strand.
CGTCTTCCGGTGCTGGATCGCCGCGGTCGCCAGCTCAAGCGCGGTCCTGGTAACGCCAGTGGCGTCCCGGCCGGTGACGAGGACCCCGCCCTGCGCCTCCCGCCAGGAGATCTCGGCGCGCCTGCCGGTCCGCATGACAGTTCCGACGCAGCCGCCGCCCGGAGTCGCCATCTCGCCACGGCGGTGTGCTGCCCGCAGGTACGCGCGACGAGCCGCGATAACCAATCCCGGCCGGTATCCCCCCGCGCCGGCCGACCATCCGACGGCGCACGCCTCGGCCGCTGCGATGATCAGCGCCAGAGGTAACTGGGCAGGCCGGTGCTGCCAGTCAGCGAGAGCCGCGCCAGGCCTGAACAGATGCGGAGGCACCGAACCAGGATGCGCGAGGAAGCCGATCAGGCGGCTGCCGGTTGCCAGGTAGCTGCTGATGGTGCGGCCGGCACCGGCGGCGGCAACCCACGCTAGCCCTGCCATGGCAGGCATGATCAGCCACAGCGGCCGCCACCGGCCGTACCTGCTGATGCACACGAATAGGGCGGCTAGTGCGAGAGTGAGCGGCGCGACCGCCAGCTGGATCACGACGACCGCGGCCATGGCTCCCGCGGCTAAGTTTCGGCGCGGATTTCCGGTCCCCGTGCTCAGGCGGTTCGCGCGCGATGAGAGTAGCTCGGCTCTGCCGGTCGGATATAGCGGCACAATGGCACAAGATAGTACCTCCGTGCGCGGAATGCCGCCGGCTCGGCAACAGCAGACCTGGCCGTATTCGAAGAGGTGCGGCCCGAGGCGGCAGGCCCAAGTGCTTGCTAGCGAACCGCGGGCTGGTCGTCGACCGCCCAGCCGTCCTCGTCGCTGGCCGGCACGGCTGCGAGATCATCGGCCAGCGCTTGCGCAGGCGCGATGTTCCTGACCGAGGCGCTTGCGGCCGGCGAGTCGACCACGATCCTGAACAGGTCCGCCCTCAGCGCCGCGACGGTCAGCGCTACCGCCAGGCCGGACGCCGGGTCGTCGAAGCGCACCGTGATCATGGCGGCCGGCTGGCCAGCTCCGAGCCGGAGGCCGCGAGCGATCGACGACGGCGGGGGCTGCACCTCCACGTGCAGTGCGGCGGGCACGCCAAGCTCAGGGCGCTCTGCCCGCTGCTCATGGCTATCGGCCAGGCCATAGAGCTCGAACTCGGCCATCGTCCCGTCCTTGTCGCCGGTCAGCCCGCCGACCTGGCCCGCTGCTTCGGCAGTGAGGTAGGTGGTGGAGATAGCCGCGGGCTCGCCGTTGACCGACCAATGGCACTTGACGGCGCAGACCGAGTCGGCCGGCGGGATGCCGAGCGCCCAGCCGATGTCCTCGGGAACCCGGCGCCAGGAGACCTTGCGCTTCCGGCAGGCGACCTCACCGCCCATCGGATCCAGGTGAGCGCCCAGGCGCGGCACTCCCTGCACCGGAATCAGGTACTCGGCCGGGCTGGCTCGGTAAAGCTGACCGTCAGGCAGCTGCCTGATCAGGTGCCTGGCCGCGAGCTCTCTGACGGCCTGCTCCACTTGGGCGGGCCTGACGTTGTAGCGGCGGGCGAGGGCACTGGGCCTGGGCAGCCGCCAGCCCGGCTCGTGGTGCACCAGGGTGGCCGCTAGCCGGTCAGCCAGCACTCCGGCGACGTCTGGCTTGTCGTCGCTGGAGTATTCCACGCTCATGCTCCTCGCCGAGACTCCGTACCGCCAGGCACTGCGGTCTGAAATCAGTTGTAGGTATCTCAGGTAACTGGAAGCTGAACTGCGGGTTATGTGTCAAACAACGAGACTCTGCGAACGGGCGACAATTTCGGATACGGCAAGCAATGGCGGCCAGTGACAGCGGGCCGCCAGGCCTGTGGGGTGCCAGAAGTATGTCTGGCCTGCGAGCTGTAGCGATGCACCACGGTCAGCGGTAGGAGATGATGATCAGCGGTGTCCCTGCGCCTTCATTCCTTGGTTGCTCTCAGTCAGTGTCCTGCCAGGGGAACGGGGCGATGTCGGGCTCTACCCAGCAGGTCGTGGCCGGTGGGAGCAGCGTGAGCTGCCGAGCGAGGAGCCCGGAACGCGCATGCGTCAATGTAGCCGTTCCGGACCCCGCCGAACCGGGCGGGTGAGCGCCAGCCTGCCTGGCGCAGGTCGCTAGCGGTCGGGCTTCCACCGACGTGCCACCGCCCACCGGGCGACGAGCGAGAGCAGCAATACGCCGATGATCAGCACCAAGGCACCGGTCCAGGCCCTGGCCACCTGTACCGGCAGAAACGCTCGGGAGTTGTTGAAGATCTCCAGCGTCAGCGAGGTCTCAGGTCCACCCCAAGAGCCGTACCCCACCAGCAGCTGGCTGCCGAACGCGGTCAGCAGCAACGGAGCCGTCTCGCCCGCCGCCCTGGCGATCGCCAGCAGAACGCCGGTGGTGATCCCTGGCAGCGCTGCCGGCAGAACCACGGAGATGATCGTCCGCCATTTCCTGATGCCCAGCGCGAACGCCGACTCGCGCAGGATCGCGGGCACAAGCAAGAGTGCCTCCTCACTGGTCCGCACGATCACGGGGATCATCAGGATCCCCAGGGCGATGCCCCCCGCGTATGTGGAGAAGGAGCCTGTGGTCAGCACCACAACAGTGAAGACGAAAATGCCGACGAAGATAGATGGGATACCGGTCATCACGTCGGCGAAGAACCGCACCGCCGTTGCCAGCGTGTTACGCCGGCCGCTGTACTCGGCGAGGTACACCGCGGCGAACACTCCGATCGGGACGGCGATTGCGGTGCCAAGACCAACCATCTTGATCGTGCCCCTGATCCCGGCGCCGAAGCCGCCGCCCGGTGCCGTCTGGACGAACGGCTCAGGCTGGGTCAGGAAACTCAGGTTCAGGTCGCCGATCCCCTTGATGATCACATCTGCCAGGATGAACACCAGCGGGACGATCGCGACGACAAGCGCGGCGATCATGAGGCCGATCATGGTCTTGTCGCGGCGGTGCCGGGCCTGCAGCGAGGTCATTCTGGACGGCCTTCCGGTCGTGGCGGTCTCCGGTCAAGGGGAGCCGTGCTCATCTGGAATTCCCGCGCCGGATAATCAGGCGAGCCGCGACGTTGATGATCAGGGTGATGGCAAACAGCACCACGCCAAGGCCGATCAGGGCTGCCTTGAACAGCGGCTGGCTGGCCGCCTCGTTGAACTGCAGGGCGATGTTTGCAGCGATCGTCGAGCCCTGCTGCAGCAGGTGCGCGGTGATGTGCGGGAAACCGCCGATCAGGTAGGCGACGGCAATGGTTTCGCCGACGGCACGGCCGAAGCCAAGCATTATCGCGGCGACAATGCCTGATCTCGAAGGCGGAAGTACCGCCAGCCTGATCATCTCCCACCGGGTCGCGCCGACCGCGAGAGCCGCCTCCCGCTCATCGTTCGGCACGGTCCTGAAGACCTCGCGGCAGATCGCCGAAATGATCGGCGTGATCATCAAGGCGAGGATGAGGCCAGCGGTGAGGAAGTTCCGGCCCGAGGCGAAGTGGGCGAAGATCGGGATGAAGGCCAGATGGTTGGAGAGCGGCTGCCAAAGGTACGTCGTCAGAAACGGCACCAGGACGAAGACGCCCCATAGGCCGTACACGACGCTTGGGACCGCGGCGAGCAGGTCAACGACATAGCCGAGATAGGTCCCGATCGCCGGCGGTGCGATCTCAGACAAGTAAAGGGCAATGAGCACGGCGACTGGCACGGCCAGGATCAGCGCGACGACGGACGTGACCAAGGTGCCGTAGATGTAGGGCAGGGCGCCGAAAGTACCGGTGTTCGGGTTCCAGGTAGTTCCGGTAAGAAATCCGATACCGGAGTGCTGGAAGGCGGGCCAGGCAGACCAGGTCGTACGGACCAGCATCCCGCCGAGCAAGAGCAGGACCAGGCTGGCGCACGAGGCGACGGCCAGCCGGAAGATCGTGTCGGCGGACCTCCTGGGCGGAGCGTCCTGGAGATCCGCCGGCACATCGATCCTTGTGGACATTTGCGGCTGGCTACTTGACGGAGTTGACCGCCGAAACAACCAGCTTGTCCAGCGCCGATGGCAGCGGCGCATAGTTCAGCTTGGTCGACTCGGCCTGCTGCGGGGACTTCAAGCACCACAGCAGCCATGCCTTCAGCGCCTTGCCCTTGTTCGCATCCTTCTGGGCCTGCGCGACCAGGATGTATGTCGCGGTCGACAGCGGGTAAGCGCCCGCGCCTGGCTGGTTGACCAGGTTGAGCTTCAACGCCGTGATGTCGGTCGGCAGCGTCGCACCTGCCGCCGCAGCCTCGACCGAGGTGGTAGACGGCGCAACAGCCTTTCCTGACGCATTCATCAGGGACGCGAACGGTATCTTGCCGGAGGTCGCGTAACCGAGCTCGACGTAGCCGATCGAGTCCTTGGTCTGCGAGACCGCGGCTGCTACGCCCGAACTGCCCGTCGCGCCGGTGCCGGTCGGCCAGCTCGGTGCCTTGCTGACGCCGACCTGGCTGGCCCAGGCAGGGGAGATCGCGCTGAAGTACGAGGTCACCACGTACGAGGTGCCAGACGAGTCGGCTCGCTGCACCGGCTGGATCGCGGCCGACGGCAGCGTAACACCCGGGTTGAGCTTCTTGATCGCCGGATCGTTCCATTTCGTGATCTTGCCGAGGTAGATGCTCGCCAGCGCGGGGCCGTCCAGCGTCAGCTTGCTTACTCCGGGCAGGTTGTAGATGATCGCGACAGCCCCGAGGATCATTGGCAGGTGGAGCACCGTGGAGCCCTGGGAGGACTGGGCGGCGGACTGCTCGTTCGCCGACATCGGGGCGTCGGTGGCACCGAAGTCCACGATGCCTTGGGTGAATTCTGAGATCCCGCCACCTGATCCGATGGCCTGATAGTTGATCTGGACGTTCTTGTTGACCTTGCTGTTGTACTCACCCGCCCACTGCTGGTACATCGGGGCGGCGAAGGTGGAGCCGGCACCGTTGATGGTTGCTGCTCCCGAGCCGCTGCCGCCGCTCGAACCACCTGAGCTGCTGCATGCTGCAGCGAGCAGCGCTATCCCGAGTGCCCCGGCGACTGCCGCCGTGCGGCCAGCGCGCCGATGCCTTGACTTGCTCACGTCTCCTCCAGTTCTGGCCTGGCTTGTCATGAATCCTCTCCGGGGATGTGCGGCACTCACCGCGGGAGCCATGCCATGCCGTGCGGATTCTGGAGGCCGGTGATGAGCGGCTGGATCTGCCCTGTCGACAGGTTGAGCGTCCCGACGAATCCGATCACAGTGGAGTCGCTCGGCGCGGCGGTCATGGCGCTGCCCGGTACCCACACGCTGGAGCAGATGGAGAAGACGCCGGAGTTATTGTCGGCAACAAGCAGGCAGCCCTTGGAACCAGGCACGAAGACCGTGTCATCGACTTGCGTACCAACCGAGAGCACCTTCACTGACTGCTGCGGCGTACCGGGGCTGGTGATGAACAGCATCTCTGAGTCGCCCTGGCTGTCGAGGACCAGTTCGCCGTTCGGCCCGATCATCATCGAGTCCGGGTCGGTCAGGTTCAGCGTGGTCGACGTCGCCGGGAGGTTGATCGTGGTGGCCTTGGGCTGGCCTGACAGCACGTTGGTCAGCTTCGCGGTGTTGCCGGAGAGCACCACCGAGTACAACGACGGGTTGGGGTTCTTGCCAGCGGCAGTCAGCGTCGGGTTGGACGCGTCAATGAAGACCTTGCCGCCCACGATCTGGACGTCATCGAAGCCGCCGCCATGAGGCGTCGGCGGCAGGATGATGTGCTTGACCGCCTTGGTCGTGGTGTCAATGGTGTAGAGGCGCGGCTTACCGTCCTCGTTGCACATCACCCAGAGCAGGTGAGTGCTCGGATCGAATCGCATGCCATCGGTGTGGCCGATGACGCTCCATGAGTGCACGAGCTTACCGGCGGTCGTGTATTGCGTGATCGTGCTGGTCTTGGTGTCGGTGCCGTCCTTGGCAGTTATGTTCTGCCACCCGATGAAGACGTCCGAGCCGGACACGACCACGTTGTCCGGGTGGCTGGCCGTCGTCGTCGCTGCCGCAAACAGGCACACTTTGTAACCCGCAGGCGCAACGACGTTGGAATTCTGCGCCGCGCTTGGGCAGCCGTTGCCGCCCGAGGCCGCAGCGAGACTGGCAGAGCTGTTTCCGTTCGAGCCGCTGCCCGTGCAGGCAGCGAGAGTCAGGCCGATCGCGGCTGCCGCCGCGAAGGACGTGCTGAGCTTGCCGAGCGTCCTCACACGGAATCTCCCTCTCTCGGGCTGTAATTACTGGAGTAATCGCGCCGCAACTTGTCGGCACGTCGACTGACCGTCACCGCGATAGATTGTCGGTCGCCAACATGACCATCACGTGAACACCATTGGACCCGAGCCTGAATTTGCGCTGTCGTCGCTTGAAGGACAGTGTCACCGGCCGCTGGTGTCCTGATGTGAGTCGTTCACGCATCAGACCGTCTGCGTTCACCCAGGATTCACCCGGTCAACATTCGCGTGTTCGCCTGATCGCTTAGTGTTCGTCACGATCGGAAGATATGGCCTGGCCCCGGGCCGACCAGGACCGGCTCGTCCCGGCATGTTCGCAGCGGGGATTGTGGCCATGTCGTCCTCAGCCTGGTTCGTGACGACACTGGCGATCATGAAGATCTCGCCTGGGAACGCCTGACGGAGCGCGCAGCGAAATGACGACCGGCCAGCCCGATCCTCAGGGCACAGTCGCAGCAGATCAGCCGACGAGCATTCAAGCAACTGACGTCAAGGCCTGGTTCGGCAAGCTGCAGGCACTGCACGGGGTCAACATGGCGGCCAGGGAGCGCTCTGTAACCGCCATCATCGGGCCGTCTGGCTGCGGTAAGTCCACTCTGCTTCGCTGCCTCAACCGGATGCACGAAGAGGTCAGGGGGGCCAGGGTCGCCGGCCAGGTGCTCTTCAAAGGCGGGGACATCTACGCCGAGGCGAGTGACCCGGTCAGTGTCCGGCGGCGCATCGGCATGGTTTTTCAGCGGCCGACACCCTTCCCCACGATGAGCATCGCGGACAACGCCGTGGCCGGGCTGAAGCTCAGCAGCAGGATGGGCAAGACGGAGCTACGGGCGCTTGGCGAAGATGCCCTTCGCCGCGCGGGGCTATGGGACGAGGTCAAGGACCGGCTGAACGAGCTGGGCGGGCGGCTGTCAGGAGGCCAGCAACAGCGTCTCTGCATCGCCCGCGCGCTGGCGGTTCAGCCGGAGGTTTTGCTGATGGACGAGCCGGCGTCGGCACTGGACCCAGCTTCGACGCTGCGAATAGAAGAGCTTGTCGAGAAGCTCAAGACCGAGTACACGGTGATCATTGTCACGCACAACATGCAGCAGGCCGCGCGGATCGCTGACACCACGATCTTCATGCTCGACGGCCAGGTCGTGGAGTCCGGGCCGACCGAGAAGATATTCAAGCAGCCCGATGATGAGCGCACGGCCGACTATGTGAGTGGTCGCTTCGGCTGACGGCGATCCGTCGCATGCAGACGAGATGACATCACTGGCCCGCGTGACTCCTGCGCCCAGCAGGATCATGCCGCGCCGATCAGGCCCTAGACAGTGACCTCTAGCTCGGTGATCGTGCCAGTGCTCGCCGAGACGGCGCGCTCGGCCCTGACCCCGCCGGGAGCCAGGACCCGAAGCGTCCAGTCGCCGGGCGCGGCGTAGAAGGTGAAACCGCCGTCCTCGCCGAGCGGTACCTCGGCGACGAACTCACCGTCGGCATTCAGCAGCCTGGCGTATCCGGACGGCACCGGCGTCCCCGAGCTCGTCACGTGCCCCTGGACCACGGCCTGGTCACCGGCTCCGGCGGTTACCTTGATGCCGCCGGCGGGAGCGCCACAACCCGACCCCGAGGTGCTCATTTTCCGTCTCCCAGCTCGATCGGCACGCCGACCAGAGAGCCGTACTCGGTCCACGAGCCGTCGTAGTTCTTCACGTTCGGCTGCCCGAGCAGCTCGTGCAGTACGAACCAGGTGTGCGCGGAGCGCTCGCCGATCCGGCAGTAGGCGATGGTGTCCTTGCCGAAATCCAGGCCAGCCTCATCGCGATAGAGCTCCGCGAGGGCTTGGTCGGACTTGAAGGTTCCGTCCTCCTCGGCAGCCTTTGACCACGGGACGTTTTTGGCCGTCGGCACGTGACCGCCACGCTGCGCCTGCTCCTGCGGCAGGTGCGCCGGGGCGAGAAGGCGCCCGGCGAATTCGTCGGGCGAGCGGACGTCAACCAGGTTGAGGTTGCCGATGGCGGCGATCACGTCGTCGCGGAACGCCCGGATCGAGCGGTCCTGCTCCTCGGCGCGGTAGAAGGTGGCCGGGCGGCTGGGCACGTCGGTGACCATGTCGCGGGAGTCGAGCTCCCACTTCTTGCGGCCGCCGTCCAGCAGCTTGACGTTGCCGTGGCCGTAGATCCTCAAATACCAGTACGCGTAGGCGGCGAACCAGTTGTTGTTGCCGCCGTACAGGATCACCGTGTCGTCGTTGGAGATGCCGCGCTCGGACAGCAGCCGCTCGAACCCGGCCTTGTCGACGAAGTCCCTGCGGACAGGGTCCTGCAGGTCCTTCCGCCAGTCGAGCTTGACCGCGCCCTTGATGTGACCTTTGTCGTATGCGGTCGTGTCCTCGTCCACTTCGACGAGAACCACGCCAGGATCACCGAGATGGTCCTGGACCCAGTCGGCGTCCACGAGAACTTCTGATCGGCTCATAGTTAATCTCCTTACTAGCTCTGGCCCGGATCAGGATGCCTGTCGGGCGGGCATGAATCGTCGGATGATCAGGTACAGCTCGCAGCCCAGGCAGAGGCCGAAGGCTCCGTTCAAGAAGGCGGCGATCAGGGCGAACGCGGTCGCGACGATTCCGAGCAGCGTCGTACCGGTCGCGTAGCCGATCACGCCGACCGCCGCGAACGCCAGGCCCACGCCCTGCGCGAATCGCGGCGGCGCCTCGTCTTCCAGTTCCTTCGGCGGCCCCAGTTTCGGGCGGACGAGCCACCGGTAGATCAGGCCGTAAGGTGCGTACCGCAATCCGAAGACGGCCCCGATGCCGAACACGACTGCCTGGGCGGCCAGGAGCCAGGCACTGCTCGTGATCAGGACGACGACGAGCACGACCGTGGTAATCAGCGCGCCGAACCGGGGTCCCCTGGGATCGATCTGCATGTGGGTTCCTTCCGTGGTGCCGGCCAGAGCGTAGCTGCGCAGACTGGCCAGCAACCGACTGATTGGGCCGAGGGCTGGCTGCCACGGTCAGAGCGCGGCGGTCACCCTGCAGTAATCCACGACTCGCCGCCTGGTCAGGCCGCCGGCGACGCTGGAACCCCGCGTCGAGCCTTCTTCCCCATCACTTTGATAGGAAATCATAGCACGGCCCCCAGCGCAGCGATCACGTCAGCCTTGCGCGGCTGCCCGCTCGCGCGGTGAGTGATCTGCCCGTGTGGGTCGAGGACGAGGGTGGTCGGGGTCCGCCTGACATCCAGCCTGCGGACCAAGTCGAGCCGGGACTCGGCATCGATTTCCACGTGCGCGACACCATCCACCATGCCGGCGACATCGCCCAGGATCTGTCTGGTCGCGCGGCACGGAGCGCAGAAGGCCGAGGAGAACTGCACCAGAGTCGCCCGGTTGCCGAGCGCGGCACCAAGGTCGGTATGCGTCAGCCCGGACACCGCCTCGGCGCCGTCAGCCGCGGCGGTCCTGACCCTGCCGTTGCGCGCCCTCCAGCCGAGTCCGAGCGCAGTCGCCGCGACGAGCGCGCAGACGCTCGCGACCAGTCCTCCGATCACGCCCGGTTAACGTGGCGCCGGCGCGCGACATTCCCGGCAATGCCTTTCACGTGGCCGGACCCTTCACGCGGCCGGGATGTTGAGCCGTGCCCCGCTCGCCGTGGTGATCTGGAACCCGGTCACGCTGGACTCGGCAACGTCGCTCTGCGCTGGATACCAGAGCCGGTCGCCGCCTGGCCCCACCTGCCAGGCCCCAGCCAGAACCCGCTGGCCGCTCTTCGTGAGCACCCAGAACTCGCACGACGTCCATTTCTGGAACCCGGACGCCCGCACCGACATGTCGGTGCCGCCGCTCCAGCTGCTCCTGCTGTAGCGCACGGTAACGACAAGCGGGCCCTTACTCGCCGTTGCCACATCGACTTTGGGGTGGTTCGGATGCGGGGCAGTCGCCTCCGAAACCGCGACCCCGCTGCCGACCGCGATGAGGATCGCGGCGGCCGCGGCGAACAGCGCGCGGAACCGCCTGGTCCGCTGCTTGGCCCCCACCCGCGCGAGCAGCGAATCCAGCATCTCCGCCGAAGGCTCGGCGGGATCCGGCTGCGGCGGGCTGGCCACCAAGATCCGCTCGGCCTCCGCAGGATGCACCCGGTGCAGTAGGGCAGGCAGCGGCGCGAGCGCCGCGAGTTCCTCGCGGCATTCGTAGCACTGACTCAGGTGGGCGTCGACCGCGGCGCGTTCCCCCGGTTCGATCGCGCCCACAACGTAGACACCTAGCAGTTCCCGGAACGTCCGGCAGGACGGGTCGCTCATGGCGCAAGCCCCCGTTCCTCTAGCTCCAGCTTCAGCGCCTTGAGGGCGTAGAAGGTGCGCGACTTCACCGTGCCGGCGGGAACGCCGAGCACGGATGCGGCCT
>DASWGE010000182.1:0-29348 GCA_036393895.1 Streptosporangiaceae bacterium
GACGGTCGGCTACATCAAGACCCACCACGCTTCCTACCTGCCTCCCGAGCAAGCCGCCGTGGTTGGCGAGCTGCGGCCTGGACAGCGGACACCGGCCTTCACGATGGGCACTTCCTGGCGGCGCAACTCCTGGTATCTGCAGCTTCCCGGCACCTTGGGGGCGCCCTGGTCGGGTGTGGTCCGGATCGAGTGCTCGGCCGATCTTCGTGCACCGGAAGTCACGCACCTGGCTGACCTGACTGCCCGGGTACTGCCGCCGCTGGCCAGCGCGCCGCACAAGGACCCGCGGGCGCCGCAGAACCTGGTGCCGATCGGCGGCCTGGAACGCGAGCTGCGCCGCAGGCTCGGTGATCAGCAATTGCTCTATCGCGCCCTTCGCTCGGCTGCGACAATGTAAGGCGAAAGGGGAGGGCAATGACCGATACACCATTTGTCTGGGATGATCTGGCACGGTACAAGGCCGAGAAACGCTTCCTTGACGGATACCCCGATGATCAGCGAACCTTCTTCGCGCCTCGGGACGACGTGCACGGCCTGCTGGTCGCGGTGCTCGGCAACGCTCAGCACTCGATCGTCGTCAACATGTTCGGCTACGACGACGACGAGCTCAACTCGATCATCCAGGCCAAGCTCGCCGACCAGAAGGTCTACGTGCAGATGAGCCTGGATCGCCGCCAGGCGGCCGGCGCGCACGAGCGGCAGATCCTCGCCAAGTGGCAGAACAACGCGTTCGGCAATAGCATCGCCATCGGCACCAGCTCGGTACACAATGCGATCTCGCACCTCAAGATCGTGATCGTCGACGGGATTTACACCGTCAAGGGCTCGACTAACTGGTCCCTGTCGGGGGAGCAGCAGCAGGACAACGAGCTCACCCTGAGCCGGAACGCGGTGGTCGCAGCGGAGACCCGCGCGATACTCGACCTCAACCATGACTTCATGCTGAAGCAAATGGTCGGCACCAAGCTGGACGTCAGCAAGCTCCTGGCCAGCAAGGCGGCTGACAACACGCCTCCGCTGCCGTCGCCACCGGGCTAGCTGATCCAGGGTCAGCCTACGCGCCGCCCGGCGAGCCTGGCCTTGAACGATGGCTCGCGAATCAGCGGGCCCGTGGTGCGCGCCAGGAATTCACGATAGGTATCTGGCGCCTTGTGCGGGTTCATGATGTACCGATCAGGCGCCAGCGAAAGCACCGCCGTCCTGCGCTGCCAGTAATCGAGTTCCCGCAGGAATTGCAATATCCGGCCCACCGTTCGCCTGACTCCCCGTGCCGCCCGCCGTACCCCGCTCATGACTGACCATCTCCGCCGTACCATGCGCTACCCGGTTCCTGATCCTGACCTGATACTCGCACTAAGCTCGGCACGCGGCATCGGGCATATGTCCTACCTTCCATCCGGCCAGACGCCTTAACCAGGCGCTGCTGGTCACTGATACGAGATCATGACCGGCGCAGGGGTACTGGCCATCGTTTGCAGCGGGCTGAGGGTCGGATGGTCTTTGTCGTAGAAGTTCTTCCAGCCAAAGAAGACGCCGGGCGGAGCATTGTGGACGACGGCGTTCCAGGTTTGCAGCTTTTCGGCGGGCGTGCCTTGCCCGTCCATGTGGATGACGATCGCGATATTGTCGTGCCCGATATCCAGCCGCTGCTCACCGCTGATCATCGAAAGCCTAAACTGGTGCAATACCAGCAGCTTCTGCGGCAGGTGGTACTGGGCGGTGAGCCGCGCCAGCCAGCTGATCACGCCGTTCACTTCATTGATGCCGACATGGCCGATCTGGCGGAGCGGCCGCTGTCCAGGCCGCAGCTTCCACTCGGGGTCGAGCGCCAGCCCGACATTTGGCAGCCTTAGCAGTTGCCGGTACCGCCTGGCCTGGGCGAGCAGGCTCGCGCGGCCCGGCTGCAGGTCAAGGACGACGTACATGCCACTGGCCGTAGCCCGTTTGACCCAGGGCCGCAGCGAGCTCACAGCCGACGCAGATGAATACGTGCCGTCCGGGCCCGGGCTTGCCTGGGCCACCGTGGCGATGATCTCGAAGGTAGGCACGACGGGCACGCTGCTGAGCGGCTGGTAGGCCGCGGCGATCCGGCGAATGCGCGCGATGGCATCGGTCAGGCCCTGCTGGCCGAGGGCCCCGAGCGCAGGAGTGCCGGGATAGCCGTACAAGGCGAGCAGGCGGTGCATCGGGAACAGCACCTGGCCGCCGCCTGGCAGCTGGACCCCGGTCGCGGCGACGGCAACCCGGGATGCCAGCAACCGGGCCGGGCCGAAGCCCGCGCCGACGGCCAGCACCTGCTGCGGCCTGGCGGCCGAGAGCGCCGTGATGGCCGCCGGATCGGTCCGCGGATCATTACCGTTCACAGTAATTACCTGGGCTCCAGCCGCCAGAGCAGTGGCGGTCGCTGCCTCGGTTCCTGCACTGCGGTCCTGCCGCCGGACGAGGATTACTACATGACGTAGCGGCTTCGGGGCTCCGGTGGCTGGCAGCTTGGCCGGATCGGTGATCACGCTGATGCCGGGCAGTTCCGCGGCGAGCCCGCCCGCGGACATGCCGACATCGAGTACCTCGCGAGCGGCCAGGGCATGCACCTCGGTCCGCACAAGCTCCGCGGCGGAGAGCATGGGCGCGGGTCGCTGCCCTGGCGTCCGGCTCGCAGCCCGCGCCCGTACCGCCGCGCCGCGCGCCACGCCGCCGCCGGCTCCGCTTCCATGCCCGGCCGGCATCCCCCCGGAGACGAGTAGCAGGGGCGCGTGCGCGCGCCCGGCGCTGGCGGCCGCGACCGCGAGCGCGGCCTTGTTGCGCGCGTTCGCGAGGACGACGACGGCTGCGGAAGCGAACAGCCGGCTCGCAGCACCGGCCGCAACCGCGGCCGGCCGGCCGGCCAGCACCGTCGTCGTCGTCGCGGGTGGCCTCGTCACCTCGGTCATGACGCCACCGGCAAGCCCGTCCTGCCCGGCCGTGATCGCGCACGAGGTTGCCGCCGCCGCGAGTGCCAGCGCCAGCGCGCTGCCGATAAGGGCCACCCTGCCAGCTGCGCCGATCGTGCGCCATGTCCAGGGCACCGGATTTCTCCCCCGTGAGATCCATTGCTCGCCAGGCGCTCACACGCCGGATGAATCATAGCGCCGGCAAAGAAGCAGAGGGACGTTCTCAGATGCATTTCAGCGAGATTTAACGTTAACCTTGTGATGCCATTAATTAAGGACCACAAAAACGTCTATGCCTTTGTCATGACATAAACAATCTGCAGGATGGCCGGCGTTACGCGGCAGGCCGACCGCTGGCGCACGGGCTCGACACCAGGCCCGCAAGCACTGCCAGCGCCGCACAGGCCTGGACGTTTCTCAGAACCCGGTCGCTATTCAGTACATATGAAGATAGAAGTCCAGGATCATGGAAAGCCCGCGAGAAGCCCGGCGGGGCGCCGCAGAGCGGCGGAGAACTCGGCGGCAGCGGGTTAGTCAGCCTCTCGCGGCGCGTGACCGGCGCCCGTGCACTGGCCACGCGCCCGAGGGCTGGCGTCAGCTCACGCCGAGCTGGAAGTGGAAGTAACCGACATGGAAGGTAAGGGCGAATCCGCCGAAGTGGTGGACCAGCAGGGCGGCGAAGAGAACCAGCAAGATCGCCACGACAATCCAGAACAGCGTCCACAGGAGGTTTGGCACTCTGCTGCTAATGCTCATGCCGGGCCATCTGCCCGCAAATGACCAAAGTATGCCGGCACTCCCGCGCAAGGTTCAACCCTCCGTTCCAGCTCGGCACCGGGACAACTATGGGCAGGCTTCGCATCGTGCGCGGCCGGTTTGGCCCGGGCGAGATGGGGCAGCACTCCATGTCGTCAGGTTAATGAGAGGTGAACTGCGCAATAGCTATAGTTCTGCTAGCCCTGCTGGTCATCCTGATCCTGTTCGGCCTGGGTTTCACGCTGCACGTCCTGTGGTGGATCGCGATCGGCGCGCTCGTGATTTGGCTGCTTGGCTTCGTGCTGCGGATAGGCGAGTCAGCTGGCAGATCCCGTCGCCGCCGGTACTACTGGTAGGCCATCCAGGGGGTCCGAGCCGGTCAGGCGATCGGCTCGTATCCCCGCTTGTTACGAGGAACAGATGGCGGCCAACTCGACCGAGACCGAGATCAAATACGAGGCTGCGCCCGGTGCCGCGCTGCCGTCATTCGATGAGCTGCCGCAGGTGGCTCGCACCGAGGGCGCGCCAGAGGAGCGGCTCGATGCGGAGTACTTCGACACCGACGATCTGCGGCTGATCCGCGCCGGAATCACGTTGCGCCGGCGCACGGGCGGTCACGACGCAGGCTGGCACCTGAAGCTTCCCGCGGGCGACCACAGCAGGCGCGAGATCATGATGCCGCTCGGTCGCGCCCGCAAGCACGTCCCGGCCGAACTGGCCAGGCTCGTCCTGGTGCATGCGCGTGGTCAGGAGCTCACGCCGGTGGCCAGGATCAGCACGGCGCGGCGACGCCAGCTCCTAGTGGACAGTGCGGGCGCGTCGCTGGCCGAGGTGGCCAGCGATGACGTGACCGCCCGGGCTATGCGCTGGACGGCGGAGGTGTCGCGGTGGCATGAGGTTGAAGTCGAGCTGACCGGCGGGAGCCGCGACCTCCTGGACGCTGCGGACAAGCTGCTGCGGCGCCATGGCCTCCGCCGCGCGGGCCAGTTCGCGAAGCTTGCCCGCGTGCTTGACCTGCCGCCGCCAGGGCACCGTCGCCAGACGGGACCGGCGGCGCCGGCGGGCGAGGTGCTGGTCGGCTGCATCGAGGCCCTGGTCACCGCGATGAAGGCGCTTGACCCCATGGTCCGCGGCAACGAGCCTGACGCAGTCCATCAGATGCGGACCACCACGCGCCGCCTGCGGAGCACGCTGCAGTCCTTCAAGCGGTTCTTCAGCCCGTCCGACACTAAGCCGCTAATCAGCGAGCTCCGGTGGCTAGGCGCAGTGCTCGGCGAGGCACGCGACGCTGAGGTACTCGCCGCGCACGTGGCGGCGCGTCTCGGCCAGCTATCCGCCGAGCAGGTGATCGGACCCGTCGCGGCAAGAGTAAGCGCGCACTTCGCCAGCGTCGGCGCGGAGGCGCAGGCCAGCGTTGCTGAGGCGCTCGATTCGCCCAGGTATTTCGCAGTGCTCGACCGCCTCGACCAGCTGATCGCCGCGCCACCCGGGACCGATCTTGCCGGCCGTGCCGCAGGGAAGGCGCTGCCGGCTGTGGTCCGCCGTGTCTACAACAAGACCAGCCGCCAGATGAGGCGCGCGCTGCGCGAAGCGGAGGGCGAGCGCGGGGATGTGGCCCTGCACCAGGCCAGAAAGGCGGCCAAGCGGGCCAGGTATGCCGGCGAGGCCGTCGCGCCCGCCTACGGGAGCGCGGCGAGCCGGTTCGCCAGGCAGATGAAGAAGCTGCAGTCGGTGCTCGGGGAGCATCAGGATGCCGTGATCGCACGGCAGGTGGAGCGAGAACTTGGCGTCAGCGCGCACCAGGCCGGGGAAAACGCGTTCACCTACGGCCTCCTGTACGACCACGATGACCAGGAGGCGGCCCGGCTGCGGCAGCGCGCCATGCGGACATGGCGGACCGCGTCCCGTCCGCGTTACCGTCGCTGGATGCGCTAGCGTCCCGATTCTCGCTAGCGCTCCGGCGCCGGCCAGCCGGTTCCGCCTGGTGTCCTCGTCTCCCGGTATGGCCATATCCGCCTTCTCGGCCAGCCGCTCGATCACCCTCGCCGGGCCTCACTTGCCGGTCGGCTGCGGATGGCCATGTCGGCATAGCTCACCCCGTTCAAGGCCGCGAGTTACTTCAGCGCGGCGCGAATGTTCCGGCCGGAATCCTTGAGCTGTTCGCCGACCTGCCTCGTCGCGCCGACGATCCGCTGGCGTCGAGCCTTGACCTCGAGCGAGCGGTTACCGGTGGCGCGGCCGTAGCGCGCCCTTGCCCGTCCCGCGTTGATCTGCATTCTGTTTCTGAGCTTTTTAACCAACCCCATCGCGCACTCTCCTTGGCTAGCCGGTCATCTGCCCGCCTTTGCTTCCCCGCCTGCGGCGAGCTGCACATCTCGCGGCAGGCTCTTGTGCCAGGGCGGTCGCGGGCCGCGTTGGCTGACCGGACCGCCAGGGGCCGCCGGTGAGCCCGAGCTACCTTGCTCCTGCCTGCGTGCTGGCAGCTTGATCGCAACTGGCCTGGCCAAAACCAGGTACGTGGCGCGCCAGACCTTGCCGAATCCACCTTGGGCCACCCGGCGATCGAGCTCGTACCTGCCTGAGAGCACGTCACCGCCGACGAACGGTATCGCAGACGACATAACGGGCGGTTACCCCGCGGGATGCCACCTAACAGCCAACGCACCCGGTCAGCGACCGCGCCGCTTGTTTGATCCAGCGATTCGGGGTTAGGGGAAATGTTTGTGAGTATCGGCACCAGCGACGCAGCCGTCTCTTCCGGCGGCAGGAACGTCCTCGGTCTCCTCGATCAGCGAGTGCCGACATCCTTCTACTGGTCGCTGACGCTGCTGGCGACGATCGGCGGCTTCCTGTTCGGATACGACACAGCCAACATCGGCTCCGCGCTGCCGTTCATTCCCTACCCGCTGAGCGGCTTCGCGCTCGGCTACCTGGTAGCGAGCGCCTCGCTCGGCGCAGCGGTCGGCGCGCTTGCGGCCGGCCGACTCGCGGACATGCTGGGGCGCAAGTCCTTGCTGGTGGCTGACGCGCTGATCTACGCGCTCGGGTCGCTGTTGTCGGCGCTCACGCCGAGCGCCACGGTACTGCTGATCGCCAGGACAATCATCGGCCTGGCGATCGGTGCCGACTCGGCGATCGCCACCGGCTACATCGCCGAATATGCTCCGCGGGACCGGCGGGGTGCGCTGAGCATTCTGCAGCAGTGGATGATTACTGTTGGCATCGTGGCAGCGTTCCTGGTCGCGCTCCTTATCTTGTGGACGCTGCCGCACAGCGCCAGGACCCTGGACTGGCGGCTGATCCTCGGCCTCGGCGCCGTACCAGCGCTGATGGGGATGGGGTTGCGTACCCGGATGCCAGAGTCGCCGCGGTGGCTGCTCAGGCGTGGCCGCTTTGAAGACACCAAGAGCGCGCTCGCCAAGCTGGGCATCGAGGTGTCTGTACAGGACGTCAGGTTCACGGCCAGCCAGCTGCATGCCGCCGACGAACGCGTCGAGCGGGAGCGGCGCCGCATCTGGACGCCGGGGGTAAAGCGGGCGCTGATCGTCGTATGCGCGTTCTTTATCTTCCAGCAGATCAGCGGCATCAACGTTCCGCTGTACTACGGGCCCAAGCTCCTCGGTCCGCTGTTCCAGTCCGGCGGTTCCAAGCTGTCCTCGACGATGGCCGGAGTGGAGGTCACCGCGATCATCGCCGCGGTCAACGTCGTCGCTACCTACTTCGCTTTCCGGTGGATCGACCGGATGGGCCGCCGCAAGATCTCGATGGTCGGCTACGCAGGCATGGCGGCCGCCGCTGCGCTCGCGGCGGCCGGGCTGCTGGCGCTCCATGGCACGGTCGGGATCATCGTGGTGATGATCGCCCTGAACGCCTTCGTCGCGTCGTTCGCGATCGGCGTCGGCGGCACCGGCTGGCTGATCCAGGGCGAATCCTTCCCTACGGCGATCAGGGGCCAGGCCGCGGCGATCGCAGCGAGCGTGGACTGGGCAGCGAACTTCGCCCTGATCGAGGTCTTCCCGACCTGGGAGTCAGCCGTCGGCCTGGGCTGGATAATGCTCTCCTTCGCCGGGATATCGCTGATCGCCATCGGCTTCATCTACCGGTTCCTGCCGGAGACCAAGAACCGCTCGGTCGAGGAGATCACTGCGTTGTTCGAACGGCAGGCGGCCGGAGACTGGCGGGCCGGCATAACCTCGGCACGGGATGCTGATGCTGCCGCAGCGTGACCAAACGGACTCCGGGAGCCGCGGGCCCGAGGTGGCGGTGCCCAGGCCAGCCATGGCCAGCGAACGAGAGCGGGTCCCCGAAATGCCTGATGCGGACAAGTCGCCGGTCGTCGCGATCGCGAACAGGCTGCCGATCCGCCCTGGCGACGGTGGCTGGGAACTGTCGCCCGGCGGCCTCGCGACGGCGCTGCGGCCGGTGATGCGGACGCGCAGCGGCGCATGGGTCGGGTGGGACGGCGGCAGTAAGGGCATGCCGACGACGCTACCCGGGCTGCGGACCAGGCTGCTGCCGATCAGCTTGTCCGTCGCCCAGGTGCGCCAGTACTACCACGGATTCGCCAACGCGACCCTGTGGCCGCTGCTGCACGACGCCATCGAGAAGCCGCGGTTCGAGCGCGGCTGGTGGCGGAGCTACCAGGACGTGAACTCCGTCTTCGCCGGCGCGGCGCTGGCCGCGCTCAGCGATTGCCCAGGAGCGATCGCGTGGGTGCACGACTACCACCTGGCACTCGTCCCGCGGCTGCTGCGCGAACGTCGGCCCGATCAGCCCATCGGGTTCTTCCTGCACATTCCCTGGCCGGCGCCCGAGATCTTCGCTCGGGTGCCGTGGCGCCAGGAGATCCTGCTCGGCATGCTTGGCGCCGACGTCGTCTCCTTCCATGCCGAGCGGTACAGGGACAATTTCGTCCGTGCCTGCGCGAGCCTGCTGGCCGATGTCGGCGTGCAGGTGAACGGGTCGACGATCGTGCTGCCGGATCAGCGGCAGGTGTCGACGACGACCGCGCCGATCTCGATTGACACGGCCGAGTACCGCCGTCTGGCAGCCGACCCGGAGACGGCCGCCCAGATCGCCGGCCTCACGGACCAGTTCCGTGGCAGGTCGCTGCTGCTCGGCGTCGACCGGCTGGACTACACCAAGGGGATCGTCGAGCGCCTGCTTGCCGTCGAGGCACTGCTTGAGCGACGCCAGGACCTGCGCACCAAGGTCGCGTTCCTTCAGGTCGCCGTGCCCAGCCGGGACAACGTGGTTGAGTACCGCACCCTGCGCGCCGCGGTGGAAGGGCATATCGGCCGGATCAACGGCAAGTTCACCGAGCCGGGCTCGGACGTCCCCGTCCATTACCTGCATCGATCGCTGCCCCCCGAGCAGCTTGCCGCGTACTATGCCGTCGCCGACATGATGCTCGTCACGCCGCTCATCGACGGCATGAACCTGGTCGCCAAGGAGTACGTCACGGTCCAGCACGCCCGGCATGGCAGCGGTTCGATGATCCTCAGCGAGTTCACCGGCGCCAGCTCCGAACTCCGCGAGGCCATACCTTGCAACCCCTTCGACACCGAAGGCCTATCGCTGCGCGTCGAGCATGCGCTGGCCTTGTCGCAGAGCGCCCGCCGGGCGGCCATCACGGCGATGGCCAGGTATGTCGCCGCGCACGACGTGCACCGCTGGGTAGCCAGGCAGCTTAGAGATATCGCGGCCGCTGCCCGTACGGGCGGCCGCGCGCGGATGGACAGGCAACTCGTCGCGGCGAGCCAGCCCGGGCCCGCGCGTTCCCCGGAGCCCCCGGCGTCCCGGAGCCGCCAGGGCCGCCGGCCCGACGGAGTTCGGCGGCACTAGTGTGGCTGGAGTGACAAACCGGCCTGCGCAACGCGCTCGCCAAGCTCGATATTCAACTGTCGGTGTGGCGGATTCACCGGCGGATCGGAAGGAGCGGCGGCCTCTTCGTCGCGGCGCTGCTGCGCGAGACCTGCAACGCGACCATGCCGCTGAGTACCTGACCGATCCGGCCGACCTGCTGGCGCACGCCGACGAAGTGGGCTTGCGCAGCCTCGCCCGCCCGCCAGCCGATCCAGATAAGCGATAGCGCCCGGCCTTCGCTCGCCCGGTCTTCGCTCGCCCGGCTGTCGCTCGCCGGGCTCTCGCTCGCTCAGCCGATATGCCGGTGCACATTGTCGGCATTGGAAGGCCCTGGCTCAGCTGACGCGATCCACGGCCCGGGTATCGACGGATCGATGATGTCCTGCTCGAGCCAGGTGTAACGGCCCGCGAGCACATGCCTAGCCAGCGCCCCGTCGGCGGCGTCTGTATTACTCCAGAGCTGGCCGAATAGCTCCTCGGCGCGCTGCCTGGCCTGGACGCAGAACGCGTCGGCGAGCTCGCGCGCGACGGCGCCCCGCCTGGTAGCGGCGTCGACCTCGGTATCCATCTGCGCGCGGACGCAGACGGCGCTGATGGCGAACAGCTCCGCGCCGATGTCGACAATCCGGCCGAGGAACCCCTGCTTGCGCTCGAGCCTGCCCTGCCAGCGTCCCATTGCGTAAAAGGTCGACCTGGCCAGCTTCCTGCTGGCCCGCTCGGCATACCGCAGGTGCACCGCCAGTGGCCCGAACTCGCCGTACGAGCCGGGCCGCTGGCCCTGCCCGGTGACCAGCGTAGGCAGCCACTTGGCGTAGAACTGGCCCGCGTGGGCAGCGGCGCGGGCACGACGGGCCGGCGGCAGGTCCTTGTCGATGAGCTCGCCAGCCGCCGACAGGTGCGCGTCTACGGCCTCGCGGGCGATGAACAGGCGCATGATCTCCGAAGAGCCCTCGAAGATGCGGTTGATCCGCATGTCCCGCAGCATCTGCTCGACAGGCACGCCGCGCTCGCCGCGGGCGGCCAGCGACTCAGCGGTCTCATACCCGCGGCCGCCCCTGATCTGTACGAGCTCGTCGACGATGATGCTGCCCATCTCCGAGCAGTAGAGCTTGGCGATCGCGGCCTCGATCCTGATGTCACTTCGCTTGTCGTCGGCCAGCTGACTGGAAAGCTCGACCACCGCCTCCATGGCATAGGTCGTCGCGGCGATGAAGGAAATCTTCTTGGCGACGGCCTCGTGCTCGCCGATAGGCCGCCCCCACTGCACCCGCTCGCCCGACCACTCCCTAGCGATCTTCACGGCCAGCTTTGCTGCCGCCGCGCAGCTGGCCGGCAGCGAAAGCCTGCCCGTGTTCAGCGTCGTCAGGGCGATCTTCAGGCCCTGGCCCTCAGCGCCGATCCGGTTCTCCGCCGAGACGACGACATCGTGGAACCGGGTAACCCCATTCTCGAGGCCGCGCAGGCCCATGAACGCGTTGCGCTGTTCGACCGTTATGCCCGGCGCGTTGCCCTCGACCACGAACGCAGTGATCCCGCCGCGGTGGCCATCGCTCGCCGGCACCCTGGCCATCACGACAAGGAGGTCGGCGACGACGCCGTTCGTCGTCCACAACTTGACGCCGTTCAGCACGTACTCTGAGCCATCTTCCGACGGCGTCGCGGTGGTGTTCAGCCTGGCCGGGTCGGAACCCACGTCGGGTTCGGTCAGCAGGAAGGCGCTGATCTCGCCGCGCGCGCACCGCGGCAGGAATGCGTGCTTCTGCTCATCGGTCCCGAAGAGGGCGAGCGGCTGCGGCACCCCGATCGACTGGTGCGCGGACAGGAGGGCGGCGATCGCCGGTGAGGCCGATCCGGCAATGATGAGCGCCCGATTGTAATACAGGTTGCTCAGCCCGAGCCCGCCATACTCCGGTGCGATCTTCATGCCGAACGCTCCGAGCGACGCCAGGCCACGGATCACCTCATCGGGAATCCGCGCGTCGTGCTCGATCTGCGCGCCGTCCACCGACTCCTCGCAGAATGCCCGCATTCTGGCGCAGAACTCCTCGCCGCGTGCCGTCGCGTCCGCGCTGGGCCGCGGATGGGGGTGAATCAGGTCAAGCCTGAAATCGCCGAGGAACAGCTGCTTGGCGAAGCTGGGCTGATGCCACCCGGCCTCACGAGCTGCTTCAGCCGTCTGGCGCGCTTCGCGCTCGTCGACGTGCCTGACCTGATCTGCCGTCGGAGTGCTCATGAGTAGGTCCCGTCGTGGTGGTCGTCACCAGAGACTTGCCCCGTTCTACCCGCAGGTAACACCGTCCGCGCGGTATGAGTGGCTCAACCAACCGCCCAGCCTGCCGCCGAACCGGTCAAATCGTTCAGGCTGTCGCGCGCGTCTCCGGGACGGCATCCCCGGCGAAGTCGCTGGTACTGGCGACCGCGCCATCGGTCAGCGTGACGGTGTTGGCCGAGATGGCGGGGACTCGCGGCCCGGGTAGGACGATACTGGTCAGGTTCAGCGGATCGGACGCCGAGATCGCGACCTGTTCCCCGTTGCGTGGTTTCTTGCGGACGGCGCGGAGAATGTCAATGGCGTCCGGGTGGGCGTACTGCTCGCCGCTGAAGCCGGTGACGAACCTGCCGCCGCGGATCGTGCCCCTGGCCTCCATCCGCCGGAAGGCCCACAGCACGTCGCGCCATGGCACGGCGAGGCTTTCCCTGGCGATTAGGTCATGGAAGACGACGCCCCAGCGGGCCGCGAGCTGCTCGGCGACGGCCTCAGCGAGCTCGTCCTTGTCACCGCCGCTCAGCGGGACCGGCAGCAGCGACCAGCGGCCAGAAGCGCCTCCCGTGGTGCCCCGTAGCCCGCGTCGCAGTCCACGCGGCTGGGGGAATGACTGGCGGCTGCCGCGGCGGAGCAGCGACCGGACGGCCCTGAACCCGTCTGCCGTGATCAGGCCGCGCGCCACCCCGTCCCACAGCGCCTGGTCGATCTCGGCCGGCGTGCGGCCGGTCACCTCGGCGAGGTCGTGCCGGAACAGCGCGCCGCGGCTGCGGAGCGCGCTGAGGACGTCCAGGCTGCTGCCAGGGCCTGGCTCCGCTGGCGCGAGGTCGCCGCGGGCCGCTCGCAGCAGCCAGGACAGGTCGTCGCGGAGCGCCAGCGTGATCGGCGTCGCGCGGGACGGGCGGCTGGCCCTGCCGGAGCGTCCCGGCGCCAGCTCGGGCCCGGCCGGTTCCTGCGGCTTCATCGGCAGCGTGTCCCTGACCGACAGCCGACCCCACGACACCTGCCCGGACAGGCACAGGTCGTCGAGCCACTCGCGCCGGTAGCCGTCGACCCGCGCGGCGAGTACTGAGTTCTCCCACGCACCGGCGGCCAACTCGAAACCCTGCAGTTGCTCGATGACGGCGAGCAGGCCGAACCGGCCCTCGCGTTTGCTGCCCGCAGCGACGTGCTGCCACCGCAGCAGGAACCGCATGAAGTCCCTGGCGGTCACCGGCTCGATCTCGCGCCGCCTGCGCTCCCTCGTGTACCCGTGGATCCGGGCGAGCACTCGCCGGGCGCAGTACTCCTCGTCCGCGTCCGGCCTGGTGAAGCGGCCGGAAATCGCGAAGCCCTCCTGCTCGAGCACCGCGAGGCCGCGCACGATCAGCGTGGCCGGCAACCCCGTCGCCTCGCTCAGCGCGGCGACCGTCGACGGCCCGCGGCACTCCAGATGACCGCGGAGCAGGCTCGCCGCCGCCGCGTCCTCGTCGACCGGGTCCGCGTCGACCGGGTCCCACTTTTTGCAGGTGAGCGCCGGCTCGATGACGGCGCCGGGGAACAGCGCATCGATCGCCGACAGCCGCTCCACAGCCGCCCACAACAACCCGCCTGGAGCGTGCACCGTGACCGCCCGGCCGGCGCCGACCAGCAGCTCGAACCAGGGACCCCAGGCATCTGCCGGACGGGCGGCCACCAGGTTCAAGAGCACGTCGTGCAGCTCGTCCGGATCCCTAGGGTCGGGCCTGACTTGCTCGTTCACCCGCTCGATCGCGGTCAGGTCCAGGCGGGCGAGTTCATGCGGCGCGACCGGCAGGCCGCGCCGCAGCGGCACCGCCCTGCTGCGGCGCTCCTCCAGTGGCGCGTCGTCCAGATAGGTGAACGGGCGCCCGTTCAGAATCTCGTGTGCCAGCACGGATGGCTCGGTGGTGTCCCTCACGATCACGTTGACCCGGCCGGTCTCGATGCCGGCGACGAGTTCCTTCAGCCCGCCGACATCCATCGCCTCGTGCAGGCAGTCGGTGAGCGTCTGGCGCACGAGCACCTGGTCGGGGATCTCGAGCGGCCCGGGCGGCACGTTCTCCTGGCACGCGGCCAGCGTCGGGAACACCGCCGCCATCAGGTCGTCGGCCTCCATCCGCTGGATGGCCGGCGGGTTCTTCTTCCCACCCCGCATCCGCAGCACGGCCAGCGAGGTGTTCAGGTTCCACCGCCACCGGGCGGCGAACATCGGCGAGGTGAGCACGGCCTGCCTGACTACCTCCTCGACGGTTCCTGAAGCCAGGAACTTCGGCACCCGGTCGAGCGGGAAGCTGTGCTGCGGCCCTAGGGAGAGCAGGATGGCGTCATCGCTGGCGGCCGCCTGCAGTTCGAAGTCGAAACTCACGCAGAACCGCTTGCGCAGCGCGAGCCCGAGCGCGCGGTTCAGCCGTGCCCCGAACGGCGTGTGCCCGACCAGCTGCATCCCGCCAGCCTCGTCGAAGAACCGCTCGAGCACGATCGTGTCCATGGTGGGCAGCACCCCGAGCTGAGCGAGCGCGGAGCCCAGGTACGCCACGATGGTCTCGGCGGCCGCGGTGCTGATGCCGCACTCGGCCATCAGCCACCCGATCGTCGCGGCCTGGTCGGCGGCCACCGGGTCGCCTGCCCCTAGGCCGCTGGCCGCCAGCCGTTCAGCGATCGCGGTCCTGAGCGAGCAAACCTCCTCCGACAGCTCGACCGTCCGGCCCGGTGCCTCGCCTAGCCAGAACGGCACTGACGGCGGCGCGCCGTGCGCGTCCTCGACGCGCACGACACCGGGCTCAACCCGCCTGATCCGCCACGAGGTTGTGCCGAGCAGGAAGATGTCTCCCACCATGCTCTCGATCGCCCAGTCCTCGTTGACTGTGCCGACGAGCGCGTTGTCTGGCTCGGCGAGCACCCGGTAGTCGCCGAGCTCCGGAATGGCGCCGCCAGACGTCAGCGCCGCGAGGCGAGCGCCGCGCCTGGCCTTCAGCTTCCCGTTGACCTGGTCCCTGTGCAGGTATGCGGCGCGCCGGCCGCGGCCGGTGTGGATGCCTTCGGCGAGCAGGGAGGCAACGTCGTCGAAGTCCTGGGCTGATACCGCTGCGAAGGGCGCCGCGCGGCGGACGAGGTCGCGCAGGTCGCCCTCGGCCCACTCGGCAGCCGAGCACTCGGCCACCAGCTGCTGCGCCAGGATGTCGAGCGGGCATTGCGGAATGACCAGCGCATCCAGCCGGCCGGACCGGGCACCGCGGAGCAGCGCGGCGCACTCGACGAGCTCATCCCTGGTGGTGGGATAGAGCCGGCCAGCCGGGATGCCGCTCGTGGAGTGGTTGGATCGGCCGACCCGCTGGAGAAAGGTGGCGAAGCTGCGCGGTGAGCCGATCTGGCAGACCAGCTCGATCGGCCCGATGTCGATGCCGAGCTCTAGCGAGGCGGTCGCCACCAGCGCCCGGAGGTCACCGCCGCGCAGCCGGGCCTCGACTCGCTGCCTGCGCTCCTTAGACAGGCTGCCGTGGTGTGCGGCCACGAGACCCTCGCCGAGCCGCTCACCGAGTTCGTGCGCGATCCGCTCGGCCATCCGCCGGGTGTTGACGAAGACGATGGTCGTCCGGTGCTCGTGCACATGCCCGGCGATGAGATCGATGATCTCGGCCATCTGCTCGGTCGTCGCGACCGCGCCGAGCTCGTCGGACGGCAGGTCCAGGCCAAGGTCGAGCTCGCGGCGGTGGCCTACGTCCACGATCGAGCAGCGCGGCGAGCCATCGTGCTCGGACCGGTCAGCGCCCGCTCCGACCAGCAACCTGGCCACGACGTCGATCGGCCGCTGGGTCGCGGACAGGCCAATCCGCTGTACCGGCTGGTCGGCTACATGCGCGAGCCGTTCGAGCGTCAGGGTTAGGTGCGAGCCGCGCTTGTTGCCAGCCACCGCATGGATCTCGTCCACGATGACGGTAGTGGCGGCACGCAGCATCGCCCGCGGCCGCTCGGCGGTCAGCAGCAAATACAGCGACTCGGGCGTGGTGATGAGGAAGTCCGGCGGCTTCTTCAGCATCGCGGCCCGCTCGGCCGCTGCTGTGTCCCCGGTCCTGACCGCGACCTTGATCGACGGGGCCGCCAGCCCCATTTCGGCGGCGACCGCGGCGATCTCGGCCAGCGGGCGCTCCAGGTTCTGCGAGATGTCCACCGCGAGCGCCTTTAGCGGCGACACGTACACCACTTCCGGGCCTGTTACGGGATCAGCGCCGGGAGCCGGCGCCGGGCCTTCCTCGGTGCTGGCGTCCTGGTCCGCGCGAGCCTCCTGCGCCCGGTACATCCGGTCGATGCACACCAGGAACGCCGCGAGCGTCTTGCCCGAACCGGTCGGCGCCGCGATCAGGGTGTGCTGGCCAGCCGCGATCTCCGCCCAGCCCCGCAACTGCGGCTGGGTCGGACCATCAGGAAACCGCCGGGCGAACCAAGTCCGCACGGCCGGATGGAACGACTCAAGCACCTGGTCAGACTAACCGAGGCGACCGACAGTCCGGGCCGGCCATGAGTCGGCCAAACACCCGCGGGTTGGAGCCTCCATTGGCACGTCCGGAACAAAACGAGGTAATCGAGGCACTCGCCGAGCGCCGCCGCGTCCAACGCGAGCCGCTGCAGGTTGGGCGAGATATCGTCTAAGACCGCCACGCTCCGGGCAAAGTTGACAGCATAGCGGCGCAGGCCGAGCATGGCACGGGACCGAGTCATCGGCAGCCGAGGCCCACGGTGAGTGGGCGTCTGAAGTTGGCGGCAGGTTGCGGGCCATTGTCTGGGCGGCGTGTCCGATGGTCGGCCGGACCGAGTGCATTTCCGCTGACACCTGAGGCTGGTCTGGTGCCGTCACGACCGGGCCGCCAGCCGGTCCCGAGTTGGCCGCCTGCCTGTGGCGGGCCTGCATCGAGAGGACGAGAGCAGTGTCGATTCCAGCGCTTCCGACCCCGCGTAACCCAGCGCTGCTCGATCACGCCCAGCAGCGGGCACAAAGTGCTGAGAACCGCATCGCTGATACGATCACCCGATTCGCAGGTTCGATGCCATTCGTCTACGTGCACGTGCTCTGGTTCACATTGTGGATCGCCCTGGGGGTTGAGCGTTACCCCTTCGGGCTGCTCACGATGATCGTCTCGCTTGAGGCCATCTTTTTGTCAACGTTCGTGATGATCAGCCAGAACCGGGCCGACGAGAAACGCCAGGTCCTGGCCGACCACGAATGGCAGATGGTGCAGGCCGAGGAGCGCCAGAACGAGCAGCTGCTCGGCCTTTCCAACCAGATCCTCGCGCTGACCCAGGCTATCCATGCCATGGCTGCCGCGAGGACGGCGGCAGCTCCCAATCGCCCCGGCGGCGCAGACCGGGGTCCCCGCCCCGCCGGGCAGCCCGATTCTTAGCCTTGCGTTCCGCCCGCCCGGTCGGCTGGTCGCGCTGAGGCTGGCTCGACGCCCGGGCAGGCTGTGGCTGCTGCCGCATTGTCCGCCCTGAGCGCGGTACCGCCCGCTTCGCCTTCCACCTCCCGATGCCTGGTGCGGCCAGGATCGGGTTGTCGCCCGCCGTCGGTTCCAGTTCCGGTTGCGCCTGCTGACTACGGTGTCGCTGTGGCCCCGGCCAAGCGGCTCGCGTGCTGGTCGCGGCCCACTTGGCTGCTGAGCCGCTTGCGCATGACGAACTGGTCGAGCGGCGCGTAGGTGGGGGACCTGAGCGCCGCGCCATAGTGGGTGACGGTGATCGAGGTCGTGCCACCAGGCTCGTGCGGGACGAAGTCGACGACGCGAACCCGTACGGCGTCTGCAGGTCACGGTACGCCGACCATGGTGCGGGTTCGGTCGTAGTGATCGCGGGGTGCTGGCTCTGCGGGCTGCCCGGGCCGACGCTAGTGATCAGCACGCCGTCATGCGGCATGTCGAAGCCGGCGACCGGCGTCGGCGTCGAATGCCCGCCGCCGCCGATGATCATGTGGACGGTGCCGTTCGAGGTGTCCATCAGCGCCGGATCGCTGCTCTGCGGCGCCGGTGTAAGCAGGCCGCTGCCTGACAGTGTGCCGCGGACCGGGAAGCTCCGCTCGAAGTGGTGCTCGTGCCCGGCCACGACCAGGTCGACCCCGTACTTCTCGAACAGCGGCAGCCATTGCTGCCTGATGCCGAGGTCGGCGCCGTTGAAGTGCGCGGAGGACATCGCGACCTGGTGCATGCACACCACGATCCAGTCGATGTCGTCGGATTGGTGCGCCCGCGCGAGCTCACCTTCGAGCCAGGCCCGCTGCGCCCCTGAGCTGTATCCGTTGATGTAAGGGTTATCGCCGCTGCTGACATAGGTCGGGACGTGGTCGCGCCGGAACGCGCTAAACGCGCCGTCTTGCAGGCAGACGTCGTCGTTGTTCAGCGAGATCACCCGGATCGGCCCGACCGTGAAGGCGTACCAGTTGCCGCGGAACTCAGCTGAGCCATTGGCTGGAAGCTCGAATCGGGTCTGGTACGACAGATAGCCCTGCGGGCCGTTACCCACCTCATTCTCGTGATTGCCAGCGGACGGCATCCACGGCCGGTTGGCGGCTGAGCGGGTGTTGTTGGTGAAGAAGGACTGCCAGGTCTGGACCGGCGCGTCGCTGACATTGGCGTAGCACAGGTCGCCGTTGAACAGGTGGAACAGCGGATCCAGGCTCTCGACGGCCGGGACGATGTAGCCGGCGTTCGGCGTGTCCGGGCCTAGCCCCAGCCCTACCGGCGCGGGGACCGCCTGGTCGCCGAAGCTGGTGAACCTGAAGCCGCGCGATCGTCCGAGCGGACCGGTGCGGAACATCCCGGGCACCGGCGTCGCACCGTCGTGCAGCACCTCGTAGATGTACTGAGTGTCTGGCCGCAGGTCGTCGAGCGTCGCGTGGTAGGTCCACACGGTCTCGCCGGTCAGCGCCTCGGTATAGGTTCGCTCCTGCGCGGCCACCTCCAGGCCGTGGCCGTGGGACGGCTGTCCAAGGCGCAGCCGCGCCCGGGACACCCGGGCAGGAGTGGACCAGGAGACGGCAGCCTCGCATCGGCGCCGAACTGGACGTGAACCTGCTCGGGCTGGGGAGCGCCGGCAATTCCCGCACGGCGGACGAGAGCCGCAGCCTTCCGGCCCTGGCCAATCTTGCCATTCGCCGCCAGCGGCACGGCCACCGTAGCGAGGCCGGCCGTCGAAAGGACCTGCCGCCGGGAGAAATCCTGTCCGCCTTTTCCGGCGCCCATAAGTGCCACCTCCACATCGCCTTGAATATGAGCCTGCGGCGATCGTGGCGGTCCCGGCTGCACGCCCGGTACCTGGCGGGTGAACGGGCACGAACGGTGCGGTGAAGGCTGAACCCCGCCGGATCAGGGGGCGAGCGCCATGGCCGCCTTACGATGACCAGCCACGGCTCACGTGGTGCCGCGAGCACATTGTGTGCTCGCCGTCGGGCAGTTCGCGGCCATCTCGCGCGTGCTCGTGAACCGGCCTCTGCGCACCATCGTTATCAAGTGGGGGTTGCAGGCTACTGACGGGCACATGTTATGCATATACCGAACCTGGCACTCGCCGCGAAGCCTGGCCATCGGCAGGCGCTCGGCCGGGCCGGGCGGGTGCTCGTCAATCTGGCAGGCGCCGCGAGCGCTGCCCTGTTCGCCCGCGCCAGCCTGCAGTTCTATCTGCAGACGCACCGGCTGATCGGCGTGGCGTTTTTCGCGGAGCAGGCGTGGTTCGTGATCGCCTTCCTGATCAGGCGCCCCGCGCGATCGGTGGCGAGAACCGGCGGACCGTGGCTGCTCGCGGCCGGGGGCACCTTCGGCGGGCTGCTGCTGCGGCCGTCCGGCGCGCACCCGGCCTGGGGTGTGACCGCCGGACTGGCACTTCAGCTGCTCGGCCTCGTGATTGCCGTGGCGGCACTGGTGACCCTCGGGCGGTCGTTCGGGTTCGTGGCCGCTGACCGGAGCGTAGTGACCCGCGGCCCTTACGCGCTCGTCCGCCATCCCGTGTATGCGGCCTACATCATTATCCAGTCGGGCTACCTGCTTCAGAGCATCTCCCTGCGCAACGCCGCTGTCGTGGCCTTCGCGACGTGCTGCAATGTCGGGCGGGCCGTCGCCGAAGAGAGATTGCTCTCCAGTTCCGCCGCTTACCAGGACTACGGTCGGCGGGTGCGGTGGCGGCTCGTGCCCGGTGTCTGGTAACGCGAACGGAGCGGCCGGTGCGCCGGGCGGTCAGAAGCCCGCGGCGACCGGAATGACGCGCTCGCCGAACAGCTCGAGCGGAGTGATGGCCTCGACATTGGCTACCCGGCCGTGCACATGCGAGACGCCGAGCGCCGCGAGGTCGCGGAGCCGTTCCAGGGTCGCGTCGACATGCTCGCCATTCGTGCCAAGGTCGAGCGGCATCATCACGGTCTTGGTGATCTCGTCGTAGTCGCGGCCGACCGCCTCGCAGTGCCCGCGCAGCACATCGAGCTTGCGGGTCAGGTCGGGGCCGGCGAACAGGTTGCAGGCCTGAGCGTACTGAGCGACCAACCGGAGCGTTTTGCGCTCGCCGCCGCCGCCGATCAGGATCGGCGGGTGCGGGCGGGAGAGCGGCTGCGGCGAGTTCAGGGTGCGCTCAAGACGGTAATGCTTGCCGGCATACGGGCTGTCAGTATCGCTCCACATCTGCAGGCAGATCTTCAGGGCCTCTTCGAGCCGCTCGAACCGCTCAGCGGTGGGCGGGAATGGCAGCCCAAGCCCGTGCGCCTCATCGGCATTCCAGGCCGCGCCGATGCCGAGCCAGGCCCGGCCGCCCGAGAGCACGTCGAGGGTGGTCACGCACTTGGCGAGCAGCCCTGGCTCGCGGTAGACGACGGCAGTCACCCAGGCCAGGAGCTCGATCCTTGACGTGCAGGCGGCCAGGTAACCGAGCGCGGTGTAAGCCTCGAGCATCTCGTGCTCGGGCGGCCCGACGACCCCGATCTGCCAGACATGATCCATCACGCTGAGCTTGGTGAAGCCGCAGTCCTCGGCCGCTTTGGCCACCCTGGCCAGGTCCTTGCCGAGGGCTGGCGGCCCATCCGGCCAGGTGAAGTCCGCCACGTGCAGGCCAAGCTCCATGGGTCTGTCCCTTCTACCGCGGTGCGATATGTAATTGGCATTGCTGTGTAATCAATATTGTGGCTTAACCGCCCGCAGGTCTGCTGTCGCGGGCTAGCTGCTCGATGGCGGGGGGAGGCCGAGCTGGGCCCTGATCACCTTGACCTGCGCCTCAACCTGCGCGTCAGCCATCTTGTGGCCGGCATCGAAGGACAGCAGCGCCGGAATCGACCGTGCTCGCGCCTGCCGCTCAGTCATCCTGGCGCGGATCTCGTTGACCCTGATGAGGGCGCTGGCGGTGGCGGCTATCGCGGGCGGGAACGTGATCGCGGCCAGCTGCCGGTCGAACAGGCGCTCGGTCGCCGCCTCGAACCGCAGCGCCGCCGCGGCGGCGGCGAGGTTGTGATGCGCATGGTCGGCGTAGGCTTCGACCGCGACATCCAGGCGGTGATTGGCTGGCCTCGCGATGGCCAGGTATTCGGCTGCGAGCGCCCGCACGCTGGGCTGGGGCCTGTGCTGCGCGGGGTGCGCAGAGGCGCAGCCGCCCGTCGCGAGAACTAGTCCGAGCACGAGCCCGGGCACCAGCCACGCTGGACGCGCTGATCGTGCTGATCTGGCCGGTGACATCAGGCAGCCTCTCCGGTACGCCCCCTGGTCAAGAACATGCCTCGCCTGATAACGGTGTTCAGCAAATCGGGCGGGCCCGCGCCTTAACGATGCAGGAGCCGGGTACGTGCTCCAGAATATCGGCGCGACTTGCCAAACAACGGGGGACAGGCGTGAACAAGAGATGGCTGGCGCTAGCGGGACTGACTGCCGCAGCGCTGATAGCGGCCGGATGCAGCAGTTCAGGTAGTTCGGGCGGCTCAGGCGCTTCTGGTGGCTCGGCCAGCGGGTCTGCGGCCAATCACTCGATGTCGGCCTCCGGGAACACCGTCAAGGCGGCAAAGATTGCCGGGGTCATGGTGCTCACGGACGCGAAGGGCTTCACACTCTACTGGTTTGCCCCCGACACCAAGACGACCTCCAAGTGCAACGGGTCGTGCGCTGCGTTCTGGCCGCCGCTCAAGGGGCCGGTAACCGCCAGCGGTATCAAGGGCACCTTCGGGACGATCAAGCGTTCTGACGGCTCGGTCCAGGCGACGTTCGACGGTCATCCGCTGTACACCTTCAAGGCCGACAAGGCGCCTGGTCAGGCGTCAGGCAACGGGGTGAACCTCAATGGCGGGCTCTGGCACGAGGCCAAGGTCTCCGGCAAGGCGCCCGCGCCGCACCCGTCGGGCAGCAGTTCCAGCGGTGGCGGCTACGGCTACTGACGGCGGCGAGCCAGCTACCTTCTGAAGGCGGCTGCCCCCTACCCGCGCTGTTCAGCGAAGAGCGCGGCCAGCCGCTCGATCAGGTCATACGGGATGGGCTTGCGAAGCGGGAACCTGAGTGTGCCCTTGCCGGCCCGGTACGGCGCGATTTCCTGCTCGAGGGCCTGATCCGCCGCCGGTACCGGATAGACGGCGATGTGATGCTTCCAGGCCCCGAAGTACACCAGGTGCTTGCCATGGAGCGTCATGGTCGGTATGCCGTAGCTGATCGTCTCGCCGGCGTCGGGCACGGCACCGCGAAGCCTCCGCCGGATCTCGCCGAGGATCTCCTGCACATCGTCCGGGCAGGACGCGATGTATTCATCTACCGTCGTAATCTGCGCCGCCATTTCCAGCCTCTCCAGCGGCCCTGCCGCTCCGCATGGCATAGCAGCGTAACCGCGCGACACTGACAGGAAGGAATGGCCGATGGTGTTCACCGACGGTGAGCTCGCGTACCTGCGTTCCCAGCGGCTCGGGCGGCTCGCGACGCTCGCGCCTGACGGCACGCTCCAGAACAACCCGGTCGGATTCTCGGTCGACGAGCAAGCAGGCGTGATAGACATCGGCGGCCTGAACCTCGGCGAGACCCGCAAATTCCGCAACGTCGCCGCCAACGACCAGGTGGCTTTCGTGGTCGACGACATCGCCTCGGTCGACCCGTGGGTTGTGCGCTGCTTCGAGGTCCGGGGCACCGCCGAGGCCCTCACTGGCCAAACCCCGGCCAGCCCGTACATGAGCCCCGAGGTGATCAGGATCCATCCCAGGCGAATCATCAGCTGGGGCATGGGCCAGGACGGCTCAGAGAGTTCGCGGCGGACCATCGCCTGAGATCGGGCCGCGCAAGCCGAAGACGTAGGGGATAGCTGAATAGAAAAGGTCTCTATGCGACCCTGAGCCTTCGCTTAAGCCCTGACCCTTCGCTTAAGCCCTGAGTCTTCTCCTCAGCGCGCGCCTCCCCCTGTGCGCTAAGCCTGCGGTTACGCGCAGCTATCCGAGCATCAGAGCCGCGGCGTGCTCGCCGATCATCATCGCGGGGGCGTTCGTATTGCCCCCTGTGATGCTGGGCATGATCGACGCGTCGGCGACACGCAGCCCGTCGATACCCCGTACCCGCAGCGACGGGTCCACGACCGCCCGCTCGTCGGCACCCATCCGGCAGGTGCCGACCGGGTGGTAGACCGTGGTCGCCCGGTTGGGTAGCTCCTTGGCTAGGGCGGGCCGGTCCGGGTAATCGGCGCCCGGTGAAAGCTCCAGGCTGATATCGCCAGCGATGATCTTATTAGCCATCACCTCGCGGATCAGGTTCATCCCGTCGAGCAGCAGTTCGCCGTCGTCCGGGTCGCTGAGATAGGCAGGGTCGATGACCGGGGCGGCCGTCGGGTCGGCTGAGGCGAGCCGGACGGTGCCGCGGCTCTTCGGATAAATGAGCGTCGGCATGACCGTCAGGGCCGAGCGCTTGTCGACCTTGTGCCTGGTCGGCGCGTCCTGGTTCGGGAACGGATATGACCAAGGCAGCGCGTGGATCTGGATGTCCGGAATCGCGCCCGCGTTCGGGCCGCGAACGAACCCGACCGCCTCGAAGACGCTGCGGCCCATCCAGGTGCCACCGCGGATCGCCTCCCTGATCAGGCCGGCGGCGAAGTACGGAGTCGTGCCGCGGTTGCGAGCCGATTTCATCACGTAAGTCATCGGCACGAACATGTGGTCGTGCAGGTTGTCGCCCACCGGCAGGTCGGCGGCCACGTCAATGCCATGCTCGCGCAGGTGGTCAGCCGGACCGATGCCGGACAACATCAGGATCTGCGGGGAGCCGAAGACGCCGGCCGCCAGGATCACCTCCTGGGTTGCCCTTATGATGCGCCGCCCTTCGTTGGTCATGACCTCGACGCCTGTGGCGCGGCCCTTGTCGAGGAGGACCCGGGAGACCACGACGCGAGTCGCTACCGTCAGGTTCGGCAGCTTGTGATCGTCGAGATATCCGACCGCTGAGCTATAACGCAAGCCGCCGTGGACACTCTGCTGGAAGATGGCGACGCCTTCCTGGGACTCGGCGTTGTAGTCGTCGAGCCGGCCGACCCCGGCGACCTCAGCGAGCGCCGCCATGAATGCCTGCGACGCCGGCGTGAGCTCTCGCTGCCTGGTTACCTCGATCGCGCCGCCCCCGCCGCGGAGTTCGGTTGCGCCGTCTTCCCAGTTTTCTAGCCGCTTGAAGCTCGTCAGGACGTCGGAGTAACCCCATCCCAGGCAGCCCGCCGCGGCCCAGTCGTCGTAGTTTCTGGCGTTGCCCCGGACGAACAGCATGCCGTTGATCGACCCTGATCCGCCGACCACCCTGCCGCGGACCTGCGGGATCGTGCGACCGCGCGCGCTGGCCTGGGGAGCGCTGTAGTAGCCCCAGTCCAGCCTCTTCTTCAGGTTAGGGACATTGTGGAAGATCGCGATCATGCCCGGCTTGCGCACGATGTAGGACCGGTCGGGACCGCCCGCCTCCAGCAGGACGACGCTGGCACCGGAATCGGCAAGGCGCCTGGCCAGGATGCACCCGGCGCTCCCGGCTCCGGCGATGACGTAGTCGGCGGTCTGGTCCATCGGATCCTCGCAGCGGCGGCGACGATGGCCGCCGGAGCGCGGCCGATCGGTTGGCTGGGACTCTATTGCCAGCCATCAGACAAAACAAGAACACGTTTCAGTTTTCGCTGCTGATATCGTCCGGCTGAGCGGGTGGCGACGCATGAACGAGACGGAAGGCGGCAGTGGCCAGATGGCGGAGACGAACGGCGGCGGGCGACTGGCGGGCAAACGACTGGCGGGCAAATGTGCGCTGATTACCGGCGGCACCACGGGCATCGGCTTCGCGATCGCGGAGCGGTTCCTCGCCGAGGGCGCCGCGGTGGTGATCACCGGCCGCGACGTCGGCATCGGCCAGCGGGCAGAGCGGGCGCTGCGTGCTTCGGGCCAGGCCTGGTTCGTGTCGGCCGACGCCGGCGACCCGGCAGCCGTGATCGAGTCAACCGGTGTCGCCGTCGAGCATTTGGGCGGTCTGGACGTGCTCGTGAACAACGCCGGGATCGGCATCGAGGCGGGCCTGCTCGCTACGCCGGTCGAGGACTACGACCGGCTCATGGCCGTGAACGTGCGCGGTTACTTCCTCTATGCGCGCGCCGCGTACCGGCACCTGGCCGCCCGGCGCGGCAGCATGATCCATATCGCATCCGACGCGGGCATCTGGGGCGAGCAGTCGATCGGCCTGTATTCGGTCTCGAAGGCTGCCGTGGTGATGCTCGGGAAGATGCTCGCGCTGGAGGGCGGCCCGGATGGCGTCCGATCGAACGTGCTGTGCCCCGGCGACACCTGGCCAGGGATGCGGCACATGGCGCCTCCTGGAGCCGATGACCGTCCGGAGAGCGGCGACTGGCCCGTCCCGCCGATCGGCAGGATCGGCCAGCCAGGCGACGTGGCCACCGCGGCGGTCTTCTATGCCAGCGCGGAGACCGAGTTCATTACCGGAACCACTCTCCTGGTGGACGGCGGGATGACGGCCGGCTATCACGCGCGGGACAAGGGCTGAGCGTTCAGCGCGTCGTCCGCGCGTTGTCAGCGCGTAACTGCCTGCTTGACGAGCGAGCGGCCGAAGTCCCACATCAGCCCGCTGCCGCGATGCGCGTCGCGCATCACGTCGGCGAAGGCCTCGCTGAACATCGTGACCTCGGCGTCACCGATGGTGAGCGTCGGCAGCAGCTTGATGACCTCCATGTGGTCACCAGAGACCTGGGTGAGGATGCGGTGCCGCTGGTACAGCGCCACGACCACCATCTGGGCGAACAGGCCGCGACGCGCCTTCTG
This sequence comes from Streptosporangiaceae bacterium, assembly GCA_036393895.1. Classification (GTDB taxonomy): domain Bacteria; phylum Actinomycetota; class Actinomycetes; order Streptosporangiales; family Streptosporangiaceae; genus Chersky-822. The sequence continues at coordinate 26,081 of DASWGE010000182.1, forward strand.
CAGCATGTTCCAGCTGGTGCGCAGCTTCAGCGAGTCGGGCTTGCCGAATTCCATCCCGATCATCAGGCCGCGGCCGCGGACATCGGCGAGCATCTCGTAGATCTCGGTGGCGTCCCGCAGTGCCTGCATCAGTACCGCACCCGTTCGCTCGGCGTTGCTGACGAGCTGCTCGTCCTCGATGACGGCGAGTGTGGCGAGGCCGGCTGCCATGGCCGCCGCGTTGGAGCCGAAGGTGCTGTCGTGCACCATCACGCGGTCCATCGAGGAGTACACCTTCTCGAAGATCCAGGCCTTGGCCATGGTGGCGCCCACCGGGACGAATCCGCCCGACAGGGTTTTCGCGACCGTGACGATGTCTGGGTCAACGTCGTCATGCTGATAAGCGAAGAAGCGCCCCGTCCTGCCCATGCCGGTCTGCACCTCGTCGCAGATTAGCAGCGCCCCTCGTTCCCTGAGCAGCTTGCTCGCTCCGGCCAGGTATCCGGGCGGCGCGACAGCCACGCCCTTGCCCTGAATCGGCTCGACGATGAAGGCGGCTACGTCGCCCTTGCGCAGCTCAGCCTCGAGCGCGTCCAGGTCACCGAAGGCAATGGCGGTGTCAGGCACGAGCGGGTTGAAGCCGCGGCGGAACTCGTCGGCCCCGTTGACCGACAGCGAGCCGGTCGTGAGTCCGTGGAAGGCGTGGTCGCAGTAGAGGACGCGGGGTCGGCCTGTCGCGTACCTGGCGAACTTCAGCGCCGCCTCGACGGCTTCCGTTCCGCTGTTGCAGAAGTAGACCCGGTCTAGCCCTGGTGCCTTCGCGAGCAGGCGCTCGGCGAGAAGGCCGGGCAGCAGCGCGCAGTCGAACTGCACCATGCTCGCCAGCTCGGCGTCGAGCGCGTCGTGCAGGGCTTTCCTGACCACCGGGTGGTTGTGGCCGATCCCGAAGACGCCGAACCCGGACAGGAAGTCCGCGTAGCGGACACCGGCCCCGTCATAGAGGTAGCCGCCCTCCGCCCGCTCGTACACCTTGTCGAACCCGATCGCGTGCAGCATGCGGGGCCGCTGCGGGTTCAGGTAGCGGGCATGCAGTTCATAGCCCTGGCCATTCCGCTCGGACAGAAGGCTTGGCAAGTCGAATCCCATGAGCTAATTCTGCACGCCCCCGGTACTCGTCTGCCCATCGAAACCCGGCAAACGAGGCGTCGGGTGCGTCTGCGCGGCGCGGGACCCGCTGGCACCGGACCCGGTCGTTCCGGCTCCGCGAGGTCATGCCTGCGGCGCTGGGGGACCAGGTAACCGGCCATTCCCGGTCGCGGGCCGAAGGCTGACCACATTCGGCAGTGATTGTTGCGTGCCAATTATCGTACATTTCGGAACCGCTCCCGGACTCAGATGACAATGCGCGTGCAGAACGCGCACGACCGGCTGTAACCAGCAGCGGAGGGCCGATGGCGACGCTGAAGCACGTCGCCAGGCGATTGGCGATCTGGCCGAAACAGTGACGAAGAAGGCCATGAAGCAAGTACTGTTTCTGGTCTGGTCAAATCGGCCATAGTCCCCTTCTGGAGGATAGATTGGCAATCCGTGATTCGATGCAAACTTCCGCCTTGCCCTACCTGCATCCGGGCGAAACAGTGCAAACCGTGTTCGGCGCCCAGACCGCCAGCCAGTGGCTTGCGGCACTGACCGGTGTCTTCGTCTTCCTCGGCCTCAATAGGTACCGAATCTTCGTGGTCACCTCGCAGCGCATCCTGGTCCTCGACGCTGGCAAGGTCAGCATGGCCAAGGCCAAGGGCGTCGTGGCGGAGCTGCCGCGATCGACAAAGCTCGGCCCGGGCGCTGGGCTATGGCATGTTATCCCGGCCGGCACTGAGTCGCTGCGGGTGCACCGGCGCTTCTTCAAGGACATTGAGACCGCTGACACGCAGACCGCCGCCTGATCGTCACCGCGCCGGGCCCGGGCTAGCCGAGGGTTTGGCGTGGGCTAGCCGGGCATGGCGCCGATCGGCGCAAGCTTCCTAACCCTGATCGGCTGGTCCGCGCCAGGCCCCGGAGCGCTCACGCGGCTGATGAACGCAGTGACCTCACAACGCAACAGCTATCCGTTCCAGCGCGCCGCGCAGCAGCTGCTGGGTAGCGGCGAACTCGCCGAGCGGCGGCGGCGCCGGGTAGGCGCGGTGATCCAGATCGAGGTAGCGGCGCTGATTTAGCTCAACCTGTACCGCATCTACCCGATCGTGGCCGGCGAAACGCCGGACCGTCCAGCCTCCGGCGAACCGCTGGTTCATGCGGACGTCAAGGCCCGCCGCCGCGAGTGCGCCCGACACGAGCCGCACCGCCGCGGGTCGTGCCGTTTTGCCGTGCCGATCGCCGAGGATGACGTCGCCGTCCAGCCCGACGCCGAAGCTGTGCAGGTCGAGCAGGAGGAGCCGAGGGAACCTGGCGAGCAGCCGCTCGATCACCGAGTCAAGCGCCTGGTGGAAAGGCGCGTGGGCGATCCTGATCCGGTGACTGATCTCGTCGCTGGTGAGCGGCCGCCGGTAGACGGCCCGGCCTCTGGGCATCCTGGCGGCGACGACGCTGGTCCAGAAGCCGCCATGCTGCTCGCCGCGCGGGTCACGGTTCACGTCGGCGACGAACCGGCTGAACGAGGTCGTGATCGTCGTTATACCAAGCTCGGGCAGGAAGGCATAAAGGTCCCTGGTCAGCCAGTCTGACCACAAGATGTCCGGGCTGACCGCCAGGGCGCCTGTTAGCTCGGCGGGATAATCCAGCCCGCCGTGCGGCAGGCACGCGACGATAGAGACTGGCTGGCAGCCTGGTTCGAGCACCCACTCATCGATAGCGAGGAGTCAATCAGAGCGCCTGGCCGGGCTGCAAGACGGGCCGCGGCGCCGCGGGCTGGCTGAGCTGGGGACGCGACGCTCGGCTGCCCGTACCCGGCTGCCCGTGCCCGGCTGCCCGTACCCTGCTGCCATAGCCTCGGACGGAGAACGGTGACCACTGAAACGCAGACGATCAGAAACGCACGCTCATGACCTTCACGGCCAGCCCGCACCCGGTCCTTGAGTTGCTGCGCGGCTACCGGGCTCAGGGCCTGGACGAGACGGCCGATGTCGAGCGCGTGCGCGCGCTGGCCGCGGACCCGGGCAATCCCTGGTCGCGCTCGCTGCCGCTGCACCTCACGGCCTCAGCGCTGATCGTCCATCCGGACAGCGGCCAGGTGCTGCTCCGCTGGCACCAGCGCCAGCAGGCCTGGCTTCAGGTAGGCGGACACGGCGACCCC
>DASWGE010000183.1:0-3533 GCA_036393895.1 Streptosporangiaceae bacterium
ATCCACCATGTCGCGTTACGGCGCAGCCGGCGAGCCGGCCAGGCTGCTCATCACATCACGGGACGTGAGCGACCAGGTCGCGCTGCGTCGTCAGCTCACTCAGCTGACGTTCCACGACGGACTTACCGGCCTGCCGAACCGTGCCTACGTCGAGGAGCGGGTGAAAGACCTGACCAGCGGGCCGGACCCCGAACCTGACGGGCTCGGTCGCTCGAACGATGGCCACAGGCGCGAGCCGGCCCGGCCGATCCTGGTCGCCGCCATCCTCGTTGACTTCGACGGATACGCGGCCGTCAACGAGATCGCCGGGCACGCGGGCGGCGATCTAGTGCTGGCGCAGGCGGGCCGCAGGCTCCGCGCGGCCGTTCCGCCGACCGCCACGGTCGCCCGCTGGGGTGGCGATGAGTTCGCGGTACTCCTCGGCTCGGATACCACCGACCAGGAGGTCATCGAGCTGGCCGAACGGCTCGCCGGCGTGATAGCGGCCGAGCCGTTCACCGTCGCGGCCAAGCAGATCGCGCTAACCGCCAGTGTCGGCGCCGCCGTGAGCACCGCCGACCAGGCGGGCCGGGTCCTCGGCAATGCCGGAACCGCGCTGGCGAAGGCTCAGGAAGCGGGGATCGGCCGGGTAGAGATATTCGCGCCTGATATGCACACCGCAGCCGAGCGCCGGATCGAACTCGCCGCCGACCTGGGCCTGGCGATCGCCGAGCGGCGGCTGGAGGTCGAGTACCTGCCGGTCATCGACCTCCGGAACTCCCAGATCCGCGGAGTCACCGCGGCTGCCCGCTGGACTCGCGACGGCGAGGTGGTCCCGGCCGCTGAGTTCCTGGCCGTGGCCGAGGAATCCGGGCTGATCGTCCCGCTCGGAGAGTGGATGCTGAGGCGGGCCTGCCGCCACATGGCTGCATGGCGGACCGCGGGCATGGCGATCGGGCTATCGGTGACCTGCACCGCGAGGCAGGCGAGCGGGCCGGGCTTCGTCGGCACCGTGCTCAGCGCGCTTGAAGACGCCGAGCTGCCGCCCGAACTTCTGACGCTGGAAGTAAGCGAGCGAATGCTGACCGACAGCCCCCCGCCGGTCGCCGCCGACCTGGCGGGACTGCGCGGGAAGGGCGTCAGGATCGCTCTAGCCGCCTTCGGCACCGGGCTGATGTCGCTGGCCAGCCTGCGTCAGTCCGCTGTCGACGTGATCAGGATCGACCCGTCAGCCATCGCGGGCCTGGACAGCGACCCGGCCCTCGAGGTGCTGACGAAGACGATTATCCAGCTCGGTCATGACCTGGGTATCGAGGTGATAGCCGACGGGATCGAGCGGCCTGAGCAGCGCTGGCGGCTCGAGTCCATGGGCTGCCTACTCGGCCAGGGACCGGGCGTTGCCGCGCCGATAGCGGAGACCGAGCTTGAGTCCGCGACCGCCGGTCAGGCCGAGGACGCCCCGTGCAAGGCGGCCAGCTGACTTGGCTATTGAACGATGAAGATCCGCTAAGATCCCGCGCATGCGGCAAAGCACTCGAATTGCGGTCATCGGCGGCGATGGCATCGGCCCTGAGGTGATCGCTGAAGCCGTCAAGGTGCTCAAGGCTGCCGCTGCCGACGATGTAATCGAGACCACGAGCTACGACCTCGGCGCGCAGCAATACCTTCGCACGGGCGAAACCCTGCCCGCCTCGGTCCTGGCCGAGATCGCCACCCACGACGCGATCTTGCTCGGCGCGGTCGGCGACCCCAACGTTCCCAGCGGCATCCTGGAGCGCGGCCTCGTTCTGCGGCTGCGGTTCGAGTTCGACCAGTACGTCAACCTGCGGCCGGTCAGGCTCTTCCCCGGAGTCGGCTCGCCGCTCGCGGCCACCACGGCTGCCCCCATCGACATCCTGGTGGTCAGGGAGGGCACGGAGGGCGCGTACATCGAGGCGGGCGGGATCCTGCGCAAGGGCACTCCGGCCGAGGTCGCGATGCAGGAAAGCATTAACACGGCCTTCGGCGTCGGCCGGGTCACCAGGCACGCCTTCGGCTGTGCTGCCGCCCGGCCGCGGCGCAAGCTGACCCTGGTGCACAAGACGAACATCCTTGCCCATGCCGGTGACCTGTGGCGGCGGACCTTTGAGGCCACCGCCGCTGACTTCCCTGGCGTGAGCGCCGACTACTGCCATGTCGACGCGGCGCTCATGTACCTGGTCACCCAGCCCGATCTGTTCGATGTAATCGTCACTGACAACCTGTTCGGGGACGTGCTGACCGCGCTGGGCGCGGCGATCGCGGGCGGCATTGGCCTGGCAGCGAGCGCAAGCATCAACCCGGATCGGACCGCACCGAGTACCTTTGAGCCTGTGCACGGTAGCGCGCCAGATATCGCGGGAAAGCAGCAGGCTGATCCGACAGCAGCGATCTTGTCGGCGGCCATGCTGTGCGACCATCTCGGCATGACCTCCGAGGCATCAAGGATCGAGCAGGCGGTGGCCGACGATCTGCTTGAGCGGCAGGGCGAATGGGCCGCCAGGAGCACGGCAGAGGTCGGCGACGACATAGCCGAGCGAGTATCCGGCTAGACGCCGCCACCGGGGAGACCGGTCGGCGACGTCGAGCGACTGGACTCGCCGGTGCCTGCCTGCCGGCTGGCCGGCCGCTGGTAGGTGGTCAAGATGGTTAGATGCGGGCCGTCGGCAGGGACGGGGACTGCGTCGGGCCGGGCAACGGCGCCTCCGGTGCCCGGGCCGTGCGAGGGAGGATCTGCGATGAATGCCAGCCCGAGTTCCACGATCAATTTTGATCTGCACGCATCCGCGCAGCGCGTGCCCGACGAGGTCCGGGCACGCCTGCTCGAGTCGCCCGGCTTCGGCCAGGTGTTTACCGACCACATGATCTCGCTCCGCTATTCGGCCGACCAGGGCTGGCACGACGGCAAGCTTGAGCCGTATGGCCCGCTCATTCTCGATCCGGCGACGGCCGTCCTGCATTACAGTCAGGAGATCTTTGAGGGGCTCAAGGCTTACCGGCAGGATGGCGGCCCGATCGTGGCCTTCCGCCCGCACGCCAACGCGGCTCGCTTCCGGCGCTCGGCGGCCAGGATGGCGATGCCCGAACTGCCGGATGACGCCTTCGTGCAGGCGATCGAGCTGCTGGTCTCCCACGACAGGGACTGGGTTCCGGCCAACCCCGAGCACAGCCTGTACCTGCGGCCCTTCATGATCGCGACGACGGTGGCACTCGGCGTCGGCCGGCCGGCAAGTTCGTACCTGTTCCTGGCGATCGCATCGCCAGTCGCGAGCGTGTTCGCGGGCGGCGGGCAGCGCACGGTCTCGGTCTGGCTGGCCGAGGGCTACACGCGGGCGGCACCGGGCGGCACCGGCGAGGCGAAGACGGGCGGTAACTACGCCGCATCCTTCCTCGGTCAGCAGCAAGCCGTGGACAACGGCTGTGACCAGGTCGTCTGGCTCGATGCCGTGGAGCACCGCTGGGTCGAGGAGATGGGCGGAATGAACCTGTTCTTCGTCTACGGCTCGGGGAAGGACGCGCGGATCATGACTCCGCCG
>DASWGE010000184.1:0-8822 GCA_036393895.1 Streptosporangiaceae bacterium
GCTGCCGAGGACACTGATTTCCTCCCGTTCTGCTCGCCCGACCCAGCGGCATTTGTTCGGCCCAGCCCGGAAATGATCTTCCCAGCTGCCCCCCGGCGGAAACATGACCTAAATCACCGCGCCGTGGGCAGCGGGTTGCGAGGGCGCCGGATCAGCTCCAGGCTGGCCGGCAGGCCTTCGACCCGCCAGCCTCTCCGCGAGACGTCCACCGATACCGTTCCGCCGGCAATGTGCACGGCCTCGACGCGCAGCGGGAGCAGGCGGGCGGGCACCACGGGGGAACACCACACCCGCCCGGACGGCACCGCGGGATCCAGCCTGAGCAGCGTCCGGAGCAGCAGGAACGGCGCCGCCGCCGCCCACGCCTGCGGCGAGCACGATGTCGGGTAGGCCACCGGCACGCCGAACTCCTGCCGGTCGAAACCGCAGAACAGCTCCGGCAGCCTGCCGCCGAACCGCTCGGCCGCGTCCAGGATGCCGGTCGCCACCTGCTGCGCCGCATCGACGAAGCCGTAGCGCATCAGCCCGGCGGCGCAGATCGCGTTGTCGTGCGGCCAGACCGAGCCGTTGTGATAGCTCATCGGGTTGAACGCGCCGCACGAACCGGCGAGGGTCCTGATCCCGAAACCTGAGAACATGTCCTGGCCGACCAGGTGCCTGGCGACAGAGGCCGCCTTGCCCGCATCGACGATGCCGGTCCACAGGCAATGGCCCATGTTGGAGGCCAGCGAGTCGATCCGGCGCTTCTGGCCGTCAAGGCCGAGGGCGAAGTACCCCTTGTCCGGAATCCAGAACTCCTTATTGAACCGGTCCTTGAGTTCCTGCGCCTTCTGCGCCCAGTAGGCCGCGCCGTTGATGTCCTCGCGCTCGGTACAGAAGTGCGACTTGGCCAGGAAGGCGGCGTAGACGTAGCCCTGGACCTCGGCCAGTGCGATCGGGGGGTCGGCCATCGTGCCGTCGGCGAATGTGATGCCGTCGAACGAGTCCTTCCAGCCCTGGTTGGCCAGGCCAAGCTCGGTCGACCTGCCGTACTCGACGAACCCGTCGCCGTCCCGGTCACCGTAGTTGACGATCCAGTCGAGCGCCCGGTCGGCGTGCGGGAGCAGTTCGTCGACGACGTGACGTTCCAGGCCCCAGCGGCGCAGTTCGCCCAGGAGCATCACGAACAGCGGCGTGGCATCGACCGTGCCGTAATAGACGCTGCTGCCGCCCAGCCACAGCGACGCCTGCATGCCGAACCGCATCTCGTGCAGTATCTTGCCTGGTTCCTCCTCGGTCGCCGGGGTGACCTTGGTTCCCTGCAGGCTGGCGAGCGTCCGCATCGTGCCGAGTGCGAGCGACGGGTCAAGCGGGAGCACCATCCACGAGGTGATCAGCGAGTCCCGCCCGAAGATGGTCATGAACCACGGGGCGCCGGCCGCGATGACCGCGCGGTCGGCGTGCTCGGGGTCGAAGATCCGCAGCGACCCCAGGTCCTCGGTGCTCGCCGCGAAGACAGTCGCCAGGCGGGGGTCGGATGCCCGGACCAGCGGGGTCTGGCTGCGCCACTCCGCCAGCCGCTGTTCTGGCCCGGGGGGCCCGGGGCGCCCGTCGCGTGCCGGCCGATCGCCGTCGGGATGCGGGTGCGCGGCCCTGAACTCGATCAGGTCCCTGCCGTTCAGTGAGGGGATGATCTGGAGCGACGTGCTCCAGGACCCGTGCGCGGGCACGACGGCATGCCAGGTCAGCTGGCTGGCAGATACCTCGAGTTCGGCGTCGGAAAGCCGGGCGCCAGTGATCCTCGCTCCCCGCAGCGCGGTCCCGACCTGCCGGTTCAGCTTGATGGAATCGTCGTCGACGTCGACAGTGATGCCTTCCACGCTGGCCGGGTCAGCGTGCACCCGGCCCTCCTTCACCTCGAACACGTCGGCGAAGTCGCCGCCGACGCCGATTCGCACGCTGACCGGGAGCGGCTCGGTGCTCATGTTGCGCAGCGTGATCTCTTCGCTCATGCCGTCGTTGACTACCCGGCGGCGGGCGACCAGCATCGTGCTGTCGGCCAGCCCGGGCAACGGCGGCATCCGGCTGAGGAACGTGCAGGCGAACGGCTCGCGCGCCTGCGGGGGGAGCGGCTCTGGCACGTGCCCGTTGATGCTCAGCTCGAGCCTGCTGATCAACCGGGTATCCCGCACGAACAGACCTTGCGAGCCGCCAGGACGCACGTCGCCAGAAGTCTCGCAGATACAGAACGTCGTGCCCTCGAGCAGTGTCACCAGACCGCTCGGCGCGCCCATCGTGGTGGCCGGCGCGCCGTCGAACGTCCAAGCCTGACCCATCTGGTGCGTGCCTCCCGTATGCGCGGCCCGGTTCGCCAGTGCCTGGCCTGGGGGGCCCGGGGGCCGGGCATTGGCGGGAGCTTGGCCGCGGCATGACTGCACTGCGTAGCTCAGTGATCGCTACCCGCCGCGTGACTATGGCACACCACCAGCACGCGGATACCCTCGGACTGGCTCACGCGCAAATCTCAGGAGGGTAAACGGTGCCAGCCAGCGACGCGGCGCTCATCGGATCATCTGCGCAGGCCGGGCCCGCCGCCCGCGCGGGTCGGGGCAGCGCGACGGTGGGGGTGCTGGCCCTGCAGGGCGATGTCGCTGAACACCTGCGGGCGATCACGGCCGCCGGCGCCGAGCCGGTTGCCGTGCGCCGCCCCGCCGAACTCGAAGTGGTCGACGGCCTCATCATCCCCGGCGGTGAGTCGACCACGATCTGGAAGCTCACGGCGATCTTCGACCTCGTGCGGCCGCTGCGCGAGCGGATCGGCGCAGGGATGCCCGTTTTCGGGTCGTGCGCCGGGATGATCCTGCTGGCCAGCAGGCTGGTCGAGCGGGCCAGCGACCAGGAGACCCTCGGCGCGATCGACATGACGGTCAGGCGGAACGCGTTCGGCCGCCAGGCCGACTCGTTCGAGAGCGACATCGACATCACTGGTGCCGGGGGGCCGCCATTCCGCGCCGTCTTCATCCGGGCTCCCTGGGTGGAGGAGGTCGGGCCGGGCGTCGAGATTCTGGCGACCGAGCCCCGCACGGGTAGGATCGTCGCCGTCCGCCAGGGTCCGGCGCTCGCCACGGCGTTCCACCCGGAGCTCACCCAGGACAATCGCGTGCACAAGATCTTTACTGACATGGTGAGGGAACAGCGATGAGCGGCCACTCCAAGTGGGCCACCACGAAGCACAAGAAGGCTGTCGTCGACGCCAGGCGGGGCAAGCTCTTCGCCAAGCTCATCAAGAATGTCGAGGTGGCGGCGCGCAGCGGCGGCCCTGACGTGAGCGCCAACCCGACGCTGTACGACGCCGTGCAGAAGGCCAAGCGCAGTTCGGTGCCGAACGACAACATCGACCGGGCGGTTCGCCGCGGCGCCGGGCTCGAGGCGGGCGGCGCCGCGTACGAGACGGTGACGTACGAGGGTTACGCCCCTGGCGGCGTCGCGCTCCTGGTCGAGTGCCTGACCGACAACAGGAACCGGGCAGCCTCGGAGGTCAGGACGGCGCTGACCCGCAACGGCGGCTCCATGGCCGACGCCGGGTCGGTCTCGTACCTGTTCGGCCGCAAGGGCGTGGTCATCGTGCCCAAGTCGGACTCGCTCGGCGAGGACGACGTGCTGATGGCCGTCCTTGATGCCGGGGCCGAGGAGGTCAATGACATGGGCGAGTCCTACGAGGTGGTCAGTGAGGCGACCGATCTGGTGCCGGTCAGGACCGCGCTGCAGCAAGCCGGGATCGACTATGAGTCGGCCGAGACGCCGTTCCTGCCCTCGGTAGAGGTGCCGATCGACGAGGAGACCGCCAGGAGGGTGTTCAGGCTGATCGACGTGCTCGAGGAGTCCGACGAGGTCCAGGACGTGTACGCGAACTACGCGGTCTCCGACGAGATCATGGAGAAGCTGGGTTGAGCCATCGGTGAGCGAGCTCGGCCGGCGCACGATCCGGCTCATGCGCCCCGACGACGACCTGGACGCCGAGCTCGACCTGCGGCACCGGTCGTTCGGCCCGATGAGTACCCAGGACTGCCAGTACTGGCGCGAGGAGATGCTGGGCTGCATCGCCGACGGCCGGCAGCTCGGCGTGTGGGACGGCGGTCAGCTGATCGGCGCGGCGAGGTACTACGACATGCGGCAGTATTGGCACGGCCAGGCGGTGCCGATGGCCGGCGTGGGCGGGGTCAAGATCGCGCCGGAGGCCAGGGGCCGCGGCATCGGCCGGGAGATGATGCGGGCCTTGCTCGGCGCGATGGCCGGACGCGGCTACCCGCTGTCGGTCCTATATCCGGCGACCGCGCAGATCTACCGCTCGCTCGGCTGGGAGATGGCAGGCGGGCATTACCGTGCCGAGGTTCCTGGCCGGTCGCTCCTGGCGCTGCTGCCGCCCGATCCCGAGGTTCCGGTCCAGCCGGGCGAGTCCTCGTCGGCCGTACGCCGGGCCGGCCCCGATGACGCGGGCGAAGTCATCGCGGTGCTGGGCGCGATCCACGCGGCCGCTCGGGACTGCGGGCCGGCAACCCGCGACCCGGCCAGCATGCGCCGATGGCTCGGCGATCCCGGCCTATTCTCCTATCTGGCCCCCGACGGGTTCCTCGGCTACGGCTGGCACGGCAACGGTGACAAGGAGATCATGATCGAGGTCCTGGCGGCCGGCTCGCCGCAGACCGCCAGGGCGCTATGGGGGATCGTTGCGTCGCACTCCTCGGTGACCAGGGTGGTGCGCGCGACCTTGGGGCCGAGCGACCCGGTCGGCTGGCTCACCAGGGAGCCGGATGTCAGCCTGCGGCGGCACAAGCACTGGATGCTGCGGGTGCTCGACCCCGCCGCCGGGGTTTCTGGCCGCGGCTTCCCGCCGGCGGCGCGGGCCAGCATCCCGATGCGGCTCGCCGACCCTGACCTGCCGCGCAACGCGGGGCTTTATACCTTCACCGTGCACGACGGCACCGGCTCCCTCGTTCGGGGGATAACAGGGCCCACGGGCGCCTCGCCCGCCGCCGCGCCAGTCGCGCTTGGGCCACGCGGCTTCGCCGCGCTGTATGCGGGTGTTCCGATGGCTACGCTGCGCGCCGCCTGGCTCGTAGCGGGCGGCGACCGCCATGCCGACGCGGCGCTCGACGCCGTCTTCACCGCTCAGCCGTTCCTGCTCGACTACTTCTGACTCGACTACTCGTGCTCTGCCCGCTCGTGTTCTGCCTGCTCGTGCTCTGCCTGCTCGTGTTCTGCCTGCTCGTGCTTTGCCTGCGCCGACACGCCGGAGCCGCAAGACCGGGTGCTGCGGGGCACGAGCCGGTAATGTCGCAGCCGAACACATGTTCGCCAGGGACTCAGGCGGTGGCCGCATGCGGGTACTCGGTGTCGATCCCGGCCTGACCCGGTGCGGCCTCGGTGTCGTTGAAGGCGGCCCTGGCGTGACCCTGAGGCTGGTCGGCACGACTGTGATCACAACTCCGGCCGGGACCGACATCGGCGGCAGGCTGCTCATGCTGGAGCAGCAGATCGAGGTATGGCTGCGCGAGCACCGGCCGGATGCCGTGGCCGTCGAGCGAGTGTTCAGCCAGCACAACGTCAAGACGGTGATGGGCACGGCGCAGGCCGGAGCGGTAGCGATCGTGTGCGCGGCGCGGCACGGACTGCCGGTCGCGCTGCACACGCCCAGCGAGGTCAAGGCGGCGGTGACCGGCAGCGGGCGGGCGGACAAGGCACAGGTAACGCACATGGTGACCAGGCTGCTGCGGATGCCCGACCCGCCGCGGCCCGCCGATGCCGCGGACGCGCTCGCGCTGGCCATCTGTCACCTGTGGCGGGGCGGCGCGCAGGCCAGGCTGGCGGCAGCGGCAGCGGCAGTGGCAACGGGAGGAGCGGGAACCCGATGATCGCGCATCTGGATGGCGTGGTGGCGACGGTCGCCCCTGAAGGAGCGGTGATCGACGTGGGAGGAGTCGGCCTGCTCGTTCAGTGCTCCCCGGGAACCCTCGCGGGGCTCAGGCCGGGGGAGCGGGCCAAGGTCAGCACGTCGCTGGTGGTCCGCGAGGACGCGTTGACCCTCTACGGGTTCGGCGGCGACGACGAGCGGAACACCTTCGAGTTGCTCCAGACCGCGAGCGGCATCGGGCCCAGGCTGGCGCTTGCCATGCTGGCGACGTTCAGCCCAGACGGGCTGCGCCGCGCCGTCGCCGCCGAGGATGTGACCGCCCTGACGAGCGTGCCTGGCATCGGCCGCAAGGGCGCCCAGCGGATCGTGCTTGAGCTGGCAGGCAGGCTTGGCTCGCCATCCGGCAGCGAGCAGGCCGGCCATGGTCCAGGTAGGGCCGGCGCCGCGACCATGGGATCCGGCGGCCTGGCAGGCCGGCTTGGAACGCTGACCTGGCGGGACCAGGTGCGGGCCGGCCTGGTAAATCTCGGCTGGCAAGCCAGGGACGCCGATCAGGCGATCGCGATTGTCGAGCCCGACCTGCTCGCCGCCGGCTCCACGGGCCTAGCAGGGGAGAACGGCGCCGGTGTCGCGGCTGGCGCTATACCCGCCGAGGACGGTTCCGATGAATCAGCCCCGGGCCGCGCCGACCCGGATGTCGACGTTGCCGTGGCGCTGCGGGCCGCCCTGCGCGTGCTGGGGCGGACATGACCCCTAGCGATACGGACAGGTTCGTCTCCCCGCTGGCCGAGGCCGACGAGCGGCAGATCGAAGGCGCGCTGCGGCCCAGGCAGCTCAGCGAGTTCGTCGGCCAGGCCAGGCTCCGCGAGCAGCTCACGCTCGTACTGGAAGGCGCGATGCGCAGGGGCAAGTCCCCCGACCACGTGCTGCTGTCCGGGCCGCCCGGACTCGGCAAGACCACGATCGCGATGATCATCGCGGCCGAGCTCGGCGCGCCGCTGCGGATCAGCAGCGGCCCGGCGATCGAGCGGGCTGGCGATCTCGCCTCCGTGCTGACCTCGCTGAACGGCGGCGAGGTCGTCTTCATCGACGAGATCCACCGGCTGGCCAGGCCGGCCGAGGAACTGCTGTACCTCGCGATGGAGGACTTCCGGGTGGACGTGATGCTGGGCAAGGGTCCAGGCGCGACCGCGGTGCCGCTCGACGTCGCCCCGTTCACCCTCGTCGGCGCCACGACGCGGTCGGGCTTGCTGCCGGCACCGCTGCGCGACAGGTTCGGCTTCACCGGGCATCTGGACTTCTACGACCCCGACGAGCTCGGCGTGATCATCCGCCGGTCGGCGGGTCTGCTCGGCGTGACGCTGCGGGATGAGGGAGCCGACGAGATCGCTGGCCGGTCCCGCGGCACGCCGCGGATCGCGAACCGGCTGCTCCGCCGGGTCAGGGACTTCGCCGAGGTGCGCGGCGACGGCGTGGTATCCAGGGCGGCCGCGCGGGCAGCGCTCGAGCTGTACGAGGTAGACGAAAGCGGACTTGACCGACTCGACCGCGCTGTCCTGATGGCCCTGGTTGACCGCTTTGGCGGCGGGCCGGTGGGCCTGTCCACGCTCGCCGTGGCCGTCGCCGAGGAAGCCGAGACCGTGGAGGTCGTGGCCGAGCCCTTCCTGGTCCGGGCCGGCCTGATGGCAAGGACGCCCCGCGGCCGGGTCGCGACGCCAGCCGCCTGGGCCCATCTCGGGCTCGAGCCGCCCGCGCCAGCCCAGGCGGCGAGCGGTCCCGGGGATGCTGCAGCCGCCATCACGTTGTTTGACTAAGGTGGAAGTGCCTGGTGCCGTGGCGCGGACCGGTGCATCTGGTTGCGGGCCGGTCACGATCACTCTGCGAACGTCGTAGCCTGTTTGTGCGCGGCCTCCGCGCCGCTAAACTTCGGCAGTTGGTCTTTTCCCAGCCGCCTGGCGCCACTGCCGGTCCGCCGGCGTGGTTGCTGCGCTGCACCCCGGCCGCTGTGCCATCAACCGGAAGGAAGCCCCGCGATGGGGACCATGATTCTCGCCGCTGGCTCGACCAAGAGCGGCAGCTCTGCCTTCACCTTCATCATCCTGGCCGTCCTGGTCGGCCTGTTCTACGTCCTGATCATGCGCCCGCAGCGGAACAGGCAGCGGAAGGCGATGCAGACCCAGAGCCAGGTCATGCCGGGCCAGCGGGTCCGCACGACGGCCGGTATGTACGGCACGGTGATATCGGGCGACGACAAAGACGTCGTGGTTGAGATCGCCCCCGGCGTGCAGGTCACGATGCTGCGGCGGGCAATCATGGAAGTCGTCTCCGATGACTCCATGCCGTCGCACGAGGACATCGTCACCGGCGACGCCGACGAGCCGGGAGCCGAGGCGGAGACGGCGGCTGAGGATGAGACCGACTCGCACCGCGACGAGCCCCCCCGGCCGACGACCGGAAACTGAAGGATCGCGGCATCTGACCGTACCGCGGGACGCTCACACGAAGGACAGGCATAGGTGGCACCCCCAAACAACAGGTCGTCAGGGCCGCGCACTCCCGCGGGGGGTTCCGGAGGCTCGTCCCCCCGGGCCCGCACCGCGTCCCGGCCAGGAAGCGGCCCGGCGAGGCAGCCTGGCGTAGCCTCCAGGCCCTGGCGGTACCTCGCGTTCCTTGCCGCGCTGCTTATCTTCATGCTCGGCACGATCATCGGCGGCGCCGTGGCGCACCCAGGCGACTGGCACAGCAAGTTCAAGGTCGGGCTTGGCCTCGATCTCTCTAGCGGCACCACGATCACGATCAGGGCGGTCGCCCCGCACAACACCACGCCCACGAGTTCGGAGATGTCGCAGTCGATAGCGATCCTGAACAGCCGGGTGAACGGCCAGGGTTTCACCGGGGCGAAGGTGCAGCAGCAGGGCACCAACAACATCGT
>DASWGE010000185.1:0-2802 GCA_036393895.1 Streptosporangiaceae bacterium
GATCACCCGGCCGCGCCCCGACTCTGTCAGCGCGGGCAGCGCCGCCTGGACCGTGTAGAACGTGCCCTTGAGGTTGGTCGCCAGCACCTCCTCGAGCTCGCCGGAGGTCATCTCAGCCAGCGGGGATGCCGGGAAGATGCCGGCGTTGCAGCAGACGACGTCGAGGCCGCCGTGCTTGCCCACGGTGGCCGCGACCATGGCCAGGCAGCTCGCGTGGTCGCTGACATCGCCGCTGACATAGCTGACCTTGCCGCCTGCCGGATTCACGCCGGCGGCCGCGGCGGTCAGCTCCTCCGCCGCCTGCGCCCCGCTCGCCGCGTCCCGGCCGGTGATGACTACCTGGGCGCCGGCGTTTGCGAAGCCGGCGGCGATTCCCTTACCGATCCCCTTGGTGCCGCCGGTCACCAGCACGGATCGGCCTCTGATCGATTCGAACATCTCGAGCTCCTGATGAGGTGGGTGGGCGATGGCCTAACTCGAAGGCGGGCTATCCCGCGGTGGCCAGGTAGCGTTCGGCGATCTCGCAGCAGCCGGTGGTGAACTCGGCGCCGAGCTCGAGCGCGGCGTCGGCGAACCGGTGCGAGCCGACCCATGCGACCAGTTGCAGCCGCCGCAGCAGCACGAACGTCGGAATCTCTGCCTCGTCGGCCGCGGGCAGCGGCAGCACGCGCCGGTACCCGCGCACCCAGGCGTCGCACAGCTCGGGCACCCGGGGGTCATGCTCCATGAAGCTGACCGCCGTCGCTAGATCGAACATGAACCAGCCGAAGCCGCAGTCGTCGAAATCGATCACCTGGATGTCGTCGCCGTCGGCGAGCAGATTGGCGAGCCGGACATCGGCATGGATCAGGCCGAACCGGTCCTCGCCGCGACCGTAGCTCGCGAGCCGCTGCCGCATGAGCGCCGCTGCCCTGGTTAGCGTGTTCAGCTCCTCCGGGCCGACGCCTATGCCGTCTTGCCAGCGGCCCCAGCGCGGTGTATCACCGACGCAGCAGTCAAAGCCCCAGTCGAACCGGATGAAACCCGGCGGCCGCAGCCAGGCGCGGGAATGCCGGTGCATGCGCGCGCAGATCTCGCCGAGCAGCTCGAACTTCTCGGTCAGCTTGTCCTCGGCCGGCTCAGCGCCAGGCAGCCACTCGAACAGGACTGTCTGCCTGGTCAGGTCTCCGACGGTAATACCGACGACCTCGCGCCCGTCGGCGGCGGGGTAGACGGCCGGGGTGAGCAGGCCCTCATCCCGGCGCAGCGCCTGCAGCCAGGCAAGCTCGGAGGCGACCGCGCCCGGCGGGTGGTAGCCAGTGCGGTGCACTCGCAGCACGGCGGTCCGGCTGGCGGCTGGGTCGTCGATCCGGTAGGTGGCGTTCTCTGACAGGCTGAGCAGCGCGACGTGCGCATCGGCTGGGAACCCGAACGGCGCGAGCGCCGCCCTCGCGAACGGATCGTAGCCGCGCAGCACGGCTTCCTGCGAGTTGTCGGTGACGCTCACCGGTTCTTGCCCTTACCCACCGGGCCCTCTGGATGGTCCCGCCCTTCGATGCTGCCGAGCAGGCGCTCGATCTCGGCCCCTGCGGTGGTCACGCCGACTGTGGTTCCCGCAATATAAAGCCGGCCGGACGCGCCGATCATGGTCACGTCCACGAGCGTGTTCTCCGGCGCGGCCGTCTCCGCCTCGTTCGCTGCCACGGCGGCGAACAGGGCCGGGGTCATCTCGCACACCAGCAGCGACTGACCTGGTAGCAGCATCGACGCCTGGCGTGACCTGTTGATGATCACGGCCTGCTGGTCGGTGACGTCGGTGATGATGTCGATGTACTGCAACGCCGGCTTGAGCTGGTCGGATGCGCTCCGGCCGATCCCGGCCAGGATTGCCTGTCCGGCCCGCTGCACGGCCGCTGCGTCTGGCGAGTGCACCTCGAGCACGCCGAATTGCCGCTCCACGAACAGGATGCCTGGCTCGACCGACGGCTCGGCCCGCAGCGCGAGATCGGTGACCCGCTCGATCGCCAGGCCCGGTGCGACCTCGACGATCAGCGCGTGGTCGCCTTCGGCGGCCGGGTAGCCGCGGGCTCTGGTCGGCGTGCCCAGGTACGCGGCGAACTGCTGCCGCAGGCCCGCGATCGGCAGGTAGACCCGCAGCTCGGTGCGGGTCGTCACTCAGAGACCACGAAATGCTTGCCGAGCTCCCCATGCGGGCGCGGGATCACGTGCACGGAGATCAGCTCGCCGACGCTCGCAGCGGTCTCGGCGCCCGCCTCGGTCGCCGCCTTCACCGCGCCCACGTCGCCGTTGATGATCACTGCCACGAGCCCGTCGCCGACCTCCTGGCGCCCGACTATCACCACGTTCGCCGCCTTGACCATGGCGTCCGCTGCCGCGAGGGCGGCGACGTATCCCTTGGTCTCGATCATGCCGAGCGCGTTCTGTGCCATGACAATTTCCTCTCTTCTGATTTGGCTTAACGGGACGCACGGGCCGATCCCGGCTCCTTCTTGGACTTGCCGTCCGAACCCTTCGCACGCACTGGACGGGCGGGCCTGGCTGGCGCAGATGGCTCGTCGATCGAGCCGATGATGAGCGCGTCGACCGGCGGCCGGTCCGGCAGCCATCCGGACGCCACAGAACCCTGCGCCACGAGCACCCGTTCGCCAGGACCGCTGCCCAGGACGTCGAACGCGACCAGGCGATCACCCGAGCCGGCGACCTCGATCTCGAGGAAGGCGCCATTCGGCAGGCCGTCGATCCGCTTGCTTGACCAGACGTTGCCGACGACCGTTCCTTGCAGCATCACCGCTCCTTTTCAGT
>DASWGE010000186.1:0-14456 GCA_036393895.1 Streptosporangiaceae bacterium
GCCGCCGTAGTCCCGGATCCATGTGAGCAGCTTTGGCTTGTCGGGATGCTGGTCGAGGAACTTGAGAAGCTTGCCCCTCCTGGAAAGGCCCTGCTGGCGCGCTAGGGCAAGGTAGTCACAGAGCGCGTCCCGAACAGCCCATTCAAACTGAGCTGCGGCATCTTTCGGGACATCCGGCGCCTGGCCGCCGTGCACGGCCACCGACCTGATCTGGTCGTAGTAGAAGAAGGTCGCGTTGGGATGGCGGAACCCGCCCTCGACGATGTGGCTCAGCATCATCTCGCGGAACGCGAGGCCGTTAGCCTTCAATCCCTCGGACTTGTCACCGAGAAGGGCTTCGAGGGCGAAGAACCTGTACAACATGGCGATCAGGTTGTCACCCGTCAGGCAGGCCCGCTCCATCCAGTCCATCGCGAGCGCAGCCTTCTCCTTGATGTCGCTGCGCCCCGACATCGGGACGGACAAGGCAGAGTGGCCGAGGAGTTCCTTGACGCCCTGCTCGGTCAATGTCAGCTCGTACGCGTCGTCGCTGCGCCGGTTCCAGCCCTGCAGACGGTCGTCGAAGGCGTATCCGATTCCAATACGGAAGCGGAGCTGGAAGTCGTGCACGCGCCCGGACTCAGCGACGCGCACGGCCCGGAGGACGAAGCGCACGCAGCCCCTGGCCCGGTCCGCCATCTTCGCGAGACTGGTGCCCTCCACCTCCACGGCCGCCACACAGCCGGTCGGCTTCTCCAGGATGAACCCCGGGGTCTGCCGGGGGATCTGCGGAACATCAACGGGCAGCAGGCGCACACCAGGGAACTCCCTCACCGAAGTGACCGAAAGGAACTCGACCGGGATAAAGCAGGTCGCCTTCCTCACTTCTGCGCTGTGGCTCGCCACGAACAGCGGCACGTGATCGGTGGACCTGTCAGCCCAGCACTCGGCCATGAACCGCCGCACCTTATCCTCAGCATGGTCGAGGTGTTCGAACCGAAGGTCACCGAGAAGGGCCGCCGTGGCCGCGTCTGCTGCCTCTACTTCGTCGCGGAAGAAATAGACGGTCTTGGCCTCGTCGGAAGCCAGATCAGCAGGAAGCGTCATGGTCAAAACAGACCGTTCCTCGGTCGAAGGCGGTCTCCTGACCAGTCGCTGCAACTCCTGTAGCGCTCGTTCGGCTGCCGGGATCAGCGAACTGGCCCCTCCACGAGACTTGCTCACTGTCTCACCCGTTCTCTGCCACAAACCACGCCTAGGAACTCTGAGCTAACAAGGCGCACGGTGCAACGCGTTTGGCCACGTCACCTGCTTCTGACTCCCCGCGCCGCATCTGGCTGCGCCGGGCTGCGCGATCGTCGGCGTGTCAATTCAGCGCCAAGACTGCGGGCGGCATTCCTACCAGGAACGTCACGTTATATCTGGCGGTGCCGCGTGCTGGATCCGTGCTGACCTTGGGCTACCGTACAGGCCATCTACCTGCGAAAACTGCCCCACGGTCCGCGAGCAGCAGATCTACGAGGGCACCAACCAGATCCAGTGCATGGTCATGGCTAGGCAGTTGCTGAAGTAGCGGGACGGCTGACGTTTCCGCTGGTCAGCGGCTACCTTTCGTTTGGTGCCTCGGCGGCGCGGGCCCGTCTGTGGACCGATCGTAGCGGGCCGGATGGCGCGGCGCTATGCCCGTTGTTCCCGGTTGGTTCCCGTCGTTTCCCGACGCGGTGCTGGATCCGTGCTGACCCCTGGGGCCTGTCTCGCCGTACTTCGAATGACATCGCGCGGGGCGGTTGCAGCCACGGATAATAACTATTGAGTGCGTCGCTCCATAGCTGCCCCGGGGTTGGCGCGGCCCAACCAGTCCTGCTGATCTCTGGCCACGTTCCGACCTTCGTCGGATAGCGGCACCCGCGGCTTGGCCCTGGCCTGCTATGGTTGCGGCTGTGCAACCCGGCTGCTAGGGCACGCGCTGACGCGTAGGTCTGTGACCTGTCATCGCGTGCCGCTCAAGACTGCGCG
Organism: Streptosporangiaceae bacterium; assembly: GCA_036393895.1. Lineage (GTDB taxonomy): Bacteria > Actinomycetota > Actinomycetes > Streptosporangiales > Streptosporangiaceae > Chersky-822. Next base: position 1,996 of record DASWGE010000186.1, read on the forward strand.
GCACGCTCCTCCGTGACCAATGAGGAGTTGGCTTCGCCGTGTCATCATTCAGCCTGGTCCCGCTTGCTGAGGTCTGTCGTTCCAACGGTTTCGTCCGGGCGTCGTCGCCACTGAACTCTCGCGGGACGGGAGATCGAGGCCGACAGATTCGTGCCATTGGGATTGCCGTACATCGAGTGCGTCGAATCGACGTTCGCTGTACGCGTGTCAACGGGTCATGAACGCCGAGCCACCCGGGTTCGACCGGGCCGCCCTGTATGCGGCGCTCCGGGAATGGGAACTCTCGATCACGTCGCTCAGCTACCTCCCGCTGGGCGCTGGGAGTCATCACTACCTGGCGCGAGACGCTGCCGGCACCCGCTGGTTCGTAACCGTGGACGTACTGGAGTGGAAGCTCTACGGCATGTTCGGTCCGACGTTCGACCCGTGGGTGACCCCCGACCTCGAGTCGGGACTCGATGGCCTCGATCGCGCCTTTCGCACCGCCGTGGCGCTGCGCGATGGCGGCCTCGACTTCGTCCACGCACCGATAACTCGCCCCGATGGGGCCGTCGTGGCGAGGCTCGGTGACGACTATGCCGTGTCAGTGTTTCCGTTCATTGACGGCGGTTCGCACTCGATGACGGACCTAGACCGGCCCCGCTTGCTCGAGGCGGTCGGGAGGCTGCACGCATGCACCGACGTCGTACCCGCAGACCTGCCACGTCGGGACTCACTCACCGTTCCTATCCGCTCCCAGTTCTTCGAGTCCCTCGACGTCTTGCATTCGGGCTGGGACCATGGCCCCTTCGGCGAGTCCGCCCGTCGGCTTCTGCGCGATAGCGAGAGCCTCCTAAGGGACCTCTCGCATCGGTGCGACCAGCTGGCGGACGAGGTCCGTGGCTCCGGGGCGGAATGGGTGATCACCCACGGTCAGTTGCACTCCGCGAATGTGTTGCGGGCCACCAGCGGCGTGCCCATACTGATCGATTGGGACTGTGTGGCCCTGGCACCGCGCGAGCGCGACTTGGGCAGGCACTGGGGTGGGCTGGCTGAACCAAAGACCCGCGAAGACTGGGCCTCGTACACCTCGGCCGGTGTTGGCGCGGGCGTCAATCCGTCGGCGGTCGATCTGTACTGGCACATCGGGTTGCTGTGGGGACTCTGCGTTAGCACCGGAACCCTTCAGTCCCCGCACGTCGACGATCCAGACACCCGACAGATGTGGACGATGCTGCAATCGCTCTTGAGCGAGGCCGGCGAGGCGTCTAGGGGGCGGCGTCGATGAGAGTTCCCGACCGTTGTGTGGTGGATCTGCGCGACCGGGGCTATCTGATCTTCGAGGGGTTCCTCGAGGCCGACGAGCTGGCGGCGGCCCAGGACGCCTTGTGGCTGCACTATCCGCGGCCCGAGGAGTACTTCGCCGACCCGGCCGCTCATGCCTGGCTGGCAACCAGCCAGTGGGCCGGCCTGATCCGCGCACCGTGGCCGTCCTGGAGCCTCAACCGACTGGCCTTCCACCCCGACCTACTCGACCTGGCCGAGCGCTTCCTGGGCTCGGCCGACCTGCGTCTCTATGAGGCAGAGCTTTGGGCCAAGTACGCCGGGGCCGTCGACTACGACCAGCGCCACCACCGCGACTTCGTCAACCACAGCCTCGTCGTGCCCAAGCGCGCCCATCCGGCCACGCAGCTGTTGACGTGGATCCTCCTCTCAGACGTCGGCGACGAGGACGGCCCAACCAAAATCGTTCCGCTATCCGCTGGCGAGAGCGTCCCGTATTGGCCGATCCCTGGGGATCACGACATCACGAACGACCCCCCAGGGGGGATGTTCGCCGAGGAGGAGGCCTCCATGACAGGTCCCGCGGGAACTCTGTTCGCCTTTCGGTCCGACGTGCTTCACCGTGGGTCGCGCATGACCGGCGAGCGATCAGCCCGGTTCGCCTTGCTCGCCGACTACGACGCGTGGGGACCGCGCTGGACAGGCAGGGTCGCCTGGGCCGAGCGCGCGACGCAACCAGGCTGGTCCGAGATCGTCGAGCGAGCGACTCCCCGGGAGCGGTCGGTGTTCGGATGGCCCGCCCCCGGCGACCCGTACTGGGACGAGCAGACCTTGGCCGACACCCAGACGCGCTACCCCGGGGCGGACCTGACGCCCTACCACTGAGGGGACCGCGCAGCCGCGATGGCCGCGAATGGGCACGAACGCGTCCCCCCGTGGGCGTAGACGTGACCCGCTGGGCTGGCAGGCGCCACAGTCGGCGTTGAGCGGAATAGCGCCAGAACCCGGTCGGCCAAGCGATAGCGTCCGAGGTTCAGACGAGCCCTGTCGGTCATGACGTAGCGTTCTCGACGATGTCCAGCGCGCAGTTGTATGACACCATCGGAGTCACGTACACCGTGACCCGGCGGACCGAGCCTCGGATTGCCGCACAGGTTTGGGCCGCACTCGGCGATGCACGGACCGCGCTGAACCCTGGGGCTGGCACCGGCTCCTACGAGCCCCCCGACCGTGACGTCACCGCGGTGGAGCCGTCGACGGTCATGCGTGCGCAGCGTCCCGCAGGAGCGGCGCCGTGCGTAGCTGCCGCCGCGGAGAGCCTTCCATTCGACGGCCAGTCCTTCGACGCCGCGATGGCTTTTGTCACCGTTCATCACTGGCCGGACCCGAATCGTCCTGGCTAGAATCGCACAGGCCGTCGGACCGATCCTTGCACCGTTGCGGGAACTGGCCGGGCGAGCCAGGGCGAGCCTTCCGGAGTGGCGCGCCTGACCGCATCTACGGATCGCGTCCCGGCAAATCAGCGGTGCTGGATCCGTGCTGACATCAGCCCTAATGACATGGCATCTACCTGCGGAAACTGCCCACGGCTCCGGTATCACGCAGATCTATGAGGGCACCAACCAGATCCAGCGACTCGTGATGGCCCGGCAGCTCTTGCAGCGAAGATCTTGGAAGACGCTCAGTTCGTCCAGCTCGAGCAGACGTTCAGCGCCGGATATGGCGATGGCGAACCTGAGTATCGCGCCCACGGCAATCAGTCCGAGAGCTGCTGTCGCGATCAGCGGCTTTGTCGACCATCACACTCACTTGCTGAAGGAGGCAGCGGGCACGCCGTTCCCGTGGCAGGGAACCACCATCCGCGCCTTTCATGAGCAGGTGCGGCGCGACCGCACGACCCCCATGGAGGTGCCGGAGCCCCCGGCCGGTGAGCCACTCGAAGAAGGCACGGAAAGCCTGTACCGCGGCCTGGGCCGCGCCGCCGCGCAACTTTGACGATGAGGACAGTGCCGGCATCCTCTTCCAGGACTCCTCGACGCTCGCCCGCCGGATCGAGCCCTTTGCCGCGACGGGCTGGCGGATCGCGACGCACGCCATCGGTGACCGGGCCGTCGAGGCCGTGCTCGACGCCTACGACATGGCCTGGGGCGCCGACCGCCACGCGATCTCCGCCGCCATGCCGAGGATCGAGCACGGCAGCGTACTACCCGAGGAGCTAGCCAGCCGGATCGCGGCCATGGGCGTGGCGGTGTGCATCCAGCCGTCCTTCCCGGTCACCGACGCCGCGCAGGTGCCCGTTGCGCTCGGCGCGGGCCGGGCGCCCGCGGCCTACCCGTGGGCCAGGCTGGCCGACCGGGGGGTGCGGCTCCTCGCCGGATCTGATTTCTCGATCGAGGTGATCGAGCCGCTGGTCGGCCTGGCCCGCCTGGTGAACGGGCGGTCGGACCGGCCGGGATTCGCCGACGCGGGCACGGCTGCTGCGCAGTCCAGGCTGCCAGTCAGGCTTGCGGTGGAGCTGTGCACGGACCAGGCCGCCGGCCAAACGTTCCTCTCGGCGGGCCCGGTAGGAGTGCCGACGGCGGACCTCGACCTGATCGAGGTCCGCGGCACCGAGCCGGCCCCGTTCAGCTAGGCCCCACGCGCCGCGCGCCATTCGGCGGCCAGCAGCGCGTAGATCGAGGTATCGCCCCATTCGCCCTTGAACCAGATGTCCTGGATGAAGTAAGCCTCTCGCCGCATGCCGAGCCGCTCGCAGAGCCGCGCCGACGCCGTGTTCCTCGGATCGAGCTGCGCCCACACGCGGTGCATATCCAGCTCGCCGAACGCGATCGCGAGCAGTTCGCTGGCCGCCTCGGTGGCTAGTCCGCGGCCGTGAAAGTCCGGGTTGAACGCCCAGCCGATCTCGGCTTGGCGGTCTGTCAGCTGCCCGGCCTTGATCAGGACTTCGCCGATGACACGGTCTTCGTGTTCGACCGCGAGAACGATCCGGTCGTCATCAGCCGCGATCCGGGTTGCGGACAGCCGCTCGGCGACGAAGTCGCCAGCCGCCGGAGGCTGCAGCGGATCGGCCGGCATGAAGCGGACGACGTCGTCGCGGCTCCGATAGGCAAGCACATCGCCTTCGTCGCCGTGCCGGAACGGCCGCAGCACAAGCCGTTCGGTCCGCCGCGGCAGGGCAGGCGCCGCGCCGGGTTCGGAATCGGCTGGTTCAGCGCTGTCGGACGCTGCGGTAGTCAACTCGGCCACAGGTCGTCTCCCTCCGACGACGAGCCTACCGGCGGCGCCGGCTGGGCTTGTGCGGGCGCTGGGGCGGGGCGGGCGCTGACGCTGGGGCGGGCGCTGACGCTGGGGCGGGCGCTGACGCGCGGCCGTCTCCTAAGCCAGCGACCTGGCCGATACCCGGTTGCGTCCGCTGGCATGGCCGGCATCGAGGAATCCCGCGATCCTTTCACGCAGCGACGCGGGATCAAGGCCGTGCGCGGCCTGATGCTCGCGCGGCGTGCCGTAGCGCCTCAGCTCGTCGCGGGCCACGCCGAGCCCGAGCACCCGGTGCGGCAGATCGGCGAGCGCATTGGCGACCTCGGCCGCCGATGTTCCCGCCAGGTACGGCTCGACGAGCACGACGACGGGAGCGATGAGCGTCGCTCGGAGTGTTTCCCGGTCGAAGGGGCGGACGGTCGGCGCGTACAGGACGGTGACGTCCATCCCGGAGGTTGCCTCGATGACGGCGTCGGCCAGCGGTCCGACGGCGACGATCGTCGCCAGCGTTCCGCGTCGCAGCACCGTGAATCCCAGCCGCCGGACGGCCAGCGGAGCGGCATTCGCCAGCGCCGACAGCCGGATATAGACCAGTCCGCTGCCGACAGCAGCGGCGCGCAGCATGCGTTCTGCCTCGTCGGGGTGGCCCGGTACATGCACGGTCCACCCGGGCAGGGTCCCCAGCAGCGCAACGTCGCCGGGAGACTGGTGCGTCCGGCCCGCCGCCGCATAGTCAAACGACGCGCCAGAGCTGACCAGGATCGCGCCCGCGCCCTGGTGGTTCAGGTCCAGCTTGATCTGCTCGAACGGTCGCTCGATCAGGAAGCTTGCGAATGTATGCGCGATCGGCCGCATCCCGGCCAGTGCCATCCCGCCGGCCACGCTGATCAGCAGCTGTTCCCTGATGCCCACGTTCACGACGCGGTCAGGATGCCGACTCCTGGCGGCCTCGAACGCGTCGGCAGTGATATCGGCCAGCAGGACCGCCACTCTCGGATCGGTGTCAAGCAACTCGGCGGCGACCCGCGCGAACCGCTCTCGCATGGTGTCCAACGGGATTCCTCCTAGACGGTTGCTGCTAGACGACGGCGATCACGGCGTGCGGCCGGCCCGGATGCGGAGCCGTGAACGCCGCCTCGAGCGCGTCATGGTCGCGTCCGCTGACCCGGATCGCCGACCAGCCCTCGGCGGCGAACCGGGTCTCGATTCCGCCGGGCCAGCCGTAGCTGGCCGATGCGTTGTCTACGACGACGCAGTGCAGGGCCGCGAGCCCGGCGCGTCCGGCGAACGCGATCGCCTCGTGGCCCGAGCCTTCGTCGAGCTCGCCATCCCCGGTCAGCACGAAGACGCGGTCGTCCGTCAGGCCCATGGCGCGCAGGCCGAGCGCGGCGCCGACCGCGATCGGCAGGCCGTGACCGAGCGAGCCGCTTGAGATTTCCGCCCCGCAGACGAGATTGCGATCGGGATGCTGGCCGAGCACGGAGTCGAACTGGCCGTAGCGGGGAAGCTCACTGACATCGATGAAACCTTTGGCGGTGAGGATTGCGTAAAATGCCATCGGTCCGTGGCCCTTGGACAGGTAGAACCGGTCCCTCGGCTCGGCCTCAGCCTGCGCCGGGTTTATCCGCAGCACCCGGTCGTAGAGAACCCAGAGGACGTCGAGGGTCGATTCAGCGGCCAGGTCGTGCTTCTCGTCGCCGGTCATCAGGGCCATGAGGCCGGGCAGGTCGTCGTAGCTGTAGCCGGGCAGTGTGCTCGCTTCGCTCATGACCCTGAGTCTCGGTCTTCAAGCGCACTTGAAGTCAAGTCGGCACGGCCCATACGCTCGGTGACGTGCCAGCCCTGCCTGCCCACCTGACGATCTCCGACCTGGCTGCCCGCAGTGGCGCTGCGCCATCAGCCCTGCGCTATTACGAGGATCTCGGCCTGATCAGAGCCGAGCGGACGTCGGGCAACCAGCGGCGGTACGCCAGGTACATGCTCCGCCGGGTCGCGTTCATCAAGGCGGGCCGCCGCCTCGGCCTCTCGCTCAGCGAGATCAAGGTGGCGCTGGACCGGCTGCCGTCCGGCAAGGCGCCGACGCGGGCGGAATGGAGCCGCGCGGCGAAGATGTGGCAGGCGCGTATCCGCGCCCAGATCGCCGACCTCGAGCGGCTCTCCAGCACCCTCGGCAGCTGCATCGGATGCGGCTGCCTGTCCCTGCGGACATGCGCGCTCTACAACGCCGAGGACGAGGCTGCCGCCCACGGACCCGGCGCGCGCTGGTTGCTCGAGGACGATGGCCGCCCGGCCGGCGCCGACTTAGCCGGCCGCGCGGGCTAGCGGCAGGCTTAGAGACCCATATCGTCGAGCTGCTTGTAGAGCTCGGCGCGAGGGTTCGATGGATCGATAACAGGGCCTTTCCCGCTGGTCTTGCCTGCCTTGGAGCTCTTGCTGCCTCGGGCGCTCGCGCTGAGGTTATCCCTAGTGGCCGGCAGGACCGCGGTGCTGGCCGTTCCGGTCACCGCGCTGTTGGGCGCACGCTTGCTCGTCCGCTCCGCGGCCTGGCGGTCCCGCTCCGCGGCCTGGCGGTTCCGCTGCGTGGCCCGGCGGTCCCGCAGCAGCCAGCCGGACAGGATGCCGCCTGCCAGGCCGCCTACGTGCGCCTGCCAGCCGATGCCCTGGTGCGGCACGAGCACTGCGAACTGGTAGGCGAAGCACAGCGCCATCACGGCCCCGATCAGGACGTCAATGGCGTGCCTGTCAAACAGGCCGCGGACGATGATGTAGCCGAAGTAGCCGAAGACCACGCCGCTGGCTCCGGCGCCGACGGTATGCGGGGCCTCGAAAAACCACGCGGCTAGCCCGCTGGTCAGCACTACGATCGCGGTAACGGCGGCGAACTTGGCGAGCCCGCGGTAGGCGGCGAGAAAGCCGAAAATGAACAGCGGTCCGGAGTTGCCCTCGATGTGGGCCCAGGTGAAGTGCAGGAACGGTGCCGTCAAGATGTTGGGCAAGCTGGACAGGTCGCGCGGCCTGATCCCGTAGCTCTGCGTCAGATGGTAGGCGTCGGCAACATTCGCGACCTGCAGCGCCCAGATCAGGGCCAGGACGCCGACCATCACGAACAACGCCCTGCGCGCTCCGGCCAGCACGGTCTCCGCCTGGCCGACGTCGAGCACCCAGGCCCGGCGCGGTGTCCTGGCCGGCTTGGCGCCGCGCCCGGTTGCGGCTGGTTCGTTGGTCATTGTCGTGTCCGTTCGCCGTCGGTCGGCATGCTTGAAACGCTAACCTGAACCCCGAATCCAGGGTAGTGCCGGCGTGTCGCGGGGCTGCCAAGGCGAAGCACGGCGCTCAACTAGTGATCACAAGTTTGCAGCGGTTACACGTCGTGATCGTTACGATACTGGCTGCGAATCCGTGATCTGGCCGACACGAATTCCCCCGGCAACACCCCAACTTTTTCTTCGGAAACGCTTGGTCGGTCCCGTCACTTCTGGCAACGTGGTGCGGCAACGGATGTTGGCTCCACGTTTCGGTAGTTCTGCCGTTCCTGTCCCTTAAGTCGGCATGCCGCCAGGGGGGGCCAAACCGGCACAAGACTCGCTGCCTTAGCCGCAGCGGTCCTGCGCGGTCGGCGACTTGCCGGCCGCGCTTGGCCGACGGAAGGACGGCATTGTCACAGCACCGGAGGCGCACGGCCGACAACGGCGGGCCCCGCAAGGCCAGCAACGGCCGGCCACGCAAGGCCAGCAACCGTCGGCCACGCAAGGCCAGCAACCGTCGGCCACGTAGAAGCGTTCGTGCCTTCTTGCTCACCACTATCGTCTCGGCGATCTTCGTCGCCGCGGGCGCCGAGTACGTGATCGGCCAGCTCTCTGCACAGCCCAATCTTCTTGCTGCGTCGCTCGCCGCGATCCCGACCAGTCGTGCCGGTGCTCACCTTGTGCGTGAGCGCCAGCACATGATCCTCATGGTCGCAGCCACCAAGAGCTTCAAAGTGGTCGGCAAACCCAAGGTCGCGACCAAGCCCGCCCCTCCGCCGTCCGCTGGCAGCGGGGGCGGTGGCGGCGGAGCGCCGATCGTGTACGCGCCTGTCCCCAGCCCAGGCACGGCGCAGTCGATCGCCTACCAACTGCTTCCCGCGTTCGGGTTTAACGCCAAGACGCAGTTCGGCTGCCTGAAGGTCATGTGGAACAACGAGAGCGGCTGGCGCGTCACCGCGGCCAATGCCAGCGGAGCGTACGGAATCCCGCAGGCTCTCCCGGGCTCGAAGATGGCCACAGCCGGGCCTAACTGGCAGACGAACGCGACCACCCAGATCAAGTGGGGGCTTGGTTACATCAAGGGCCGCTACGGCACGCCGTGCGGCGCCTGGGCCTTCTGGCAAAACAACGGCTGGTATTAACCGCCTGCGGCCAATGGCCTCTGAGGTCGACGGACCAGGCCATCCCGAACCACGATCCACGTGACCGCCGGTGAGGAGCGTGTATGGGTGTCCCACGCATACACGCTCCTGGTGACGGGTGGCACTCCCATACAACCGGGGCCTGCGCGGGGAATCAGGGCAGCGGCGTGAAAGTCCGCCGGGCGACGCGGAAGACCTGGCTCGCGGCCGCCAGATGAGTGGCCGGCGCCGACATCGACAGGATGTATGGCTGCGGTCCAGCGGTGGTCTGCGCTGTGAAGATGATCTTCGTGACGACGATCCTCGCCCCGTTGACCGGCTTCCACCAGAACGCCCAGGCGGCCGCGGACCAGCCGTGGAACATTCTGCTCGAGATGGACACCAGGTGGTAGCGCCGGTACTTGTTATGTGCGATCGCGGCCGCCTGCAGGTAGTGAGCCTCTCGGACTGGCCGTTGCACAGCGAATGGTGCCATGTCGACAATCAGCCTGGCCCTGCCACCCGGCGGCTTGATGAACGTGTGCAGCCCCGGCGTCATCAGCCAGCTGCTCGGGGCGGCGAGCCTGAAGCCCGCCGTGGTTTCAATGCTCTGAGCCGTGACCGACTGCCAGCTGTATCCGGGCGGAAGCTCGCCGCCGTTCGGCGGCGGGCTGGTCTGGGTGGGCGTCGGCGCCGGCGTGCCCGATGGGCCCGGCGAAGTCGGTCGGCCCGTTGCCCGGTGCGGACCCGACGGCTGCGGGTTGCCGGCGGGACCCTGACCGCCCTGTGAGCCGCTGCCAGGCTCGCTGCTGCCGCGGGGTCTGCTGCCCTCGACGGCGTTCTGGGCCGGGTGCATGCCGATCTTGCTGGCATTCGGCCCGTGCGACAGGCTGCGCACGAGCGAGTCGCCGAAGCCGGGGAAGGCCAGGAAGACGATGCCTGCGACGATAGCGGAGGCGGCGAGCGGGGCGGTCAGAACGAGGCCACGCCTGGAGTGCGCCAGCCCGGCCATCCTGGTGCGGGCTGAGCGCGGCAGGCCGCCCGAGCCGACGGCCGTCCCTGGCGTCGCTGGGTACAGGCCGGCGGTGCCGGATCCGGCTGCGATTGCGGACGCTGCTGCGGTGCCCGATCCGTCCGCGACTCCGGGCCCCGCCGCGGAGGGCGGCAGCTCCGGCATCTTGAGCTCGGCGAAGACGGGCGTGGCCATCAGGTCGGGCAGCACGTCGGCCGCAGCAGCGACGGCAGGCTCAGCCGGCGTGTCGGCGCCCGATCCGGCCGCGGGCCGCTCGGCTCTCGGCCGGGAATCCGGCGCGCCAACCGCGCTGGCTGCTAGCGGCAGGCTCGAGCGGTCGTCCAGCGCGGCATCGGCGGTGTCGGCGTCAGGCACGGTCACCACCTGTGTCGCCGTGGTCGCGTCGAGGCCAGCGGGATCGGGCGGCGGGTGCGCGCTATCGACCGGTGCGGCCGCCGCTTCGTCGCGCTGACCGGTCTCTGCGAACGGCGGGCGCGACCCGGGACCGAAGTAGCTCACCCGGCGCGCATCGGCCCATGCGGTGGTCAGCAGCCGTGAGGTGGCGGCAGCGTCCGGGCGCTCGGCGGGGTCGGCGCGCAGCAGCATGTCGATCACCGAGGCGAGCGGCCCCGCCGACGGTGCCCGCGGCGCGGGCTCAGTAGCGATGCTCGCTACGATCGCGGCCGAGCCGCCCGCGCGGTCGAACGGTCCGCGGCCTTCGACCGCGGCGTACAGCGTGGCACCGAGCGACCACAGGTCGGAAGCTGATGTCGCTTCGGCGCCACGGACGCGCTCGGGCGGGGAGAACCCTGGTGTCCCGACCACCATCCCCGACTGAGTCATGCCCGGGTCGCCTTGGACGGTAGCGATGCCGAAGTCGGTCAGCACGGCCTTGCCTTCCGGGCTGATCAGCACGTTGCTCGGCTTGACGTCGCGGTGCATGACCCCGGCGGCGTGGGCGGTGCTGAGCGCGTCGAGCAGGCTGAGGCCGAGCTGGGCCGCCTGCGCGGGCGGCAGCGGCCCATCCTCGGCGATGACCTGGTCGAGCGGCCGCGCCCTGACCAGTTCCATCACGATCCACGGCATGCCGTCCTCCTCGACCACGTCGAAGACGGTTACCACGCCTGGATGGCTGAGCCGCGCGGCCGTCCTGGCCTCGCGGAGCGTGCGCTGGTATCTGGCCCGCGCGTCGGCGTCCGATGCCATCGGGGCCAGGATGATCTGCTTCACTGCGACGTGACGATCTAGCAACTCGTCCCGGCCGTGCCAGACGATTCCCATCGCGCCCCGGCCAAGCTGGGCGAGCAGCCGGTACCGCCCGGCCACGAGCTGGCCGGCGCCGGGTGCCGCGCGGGCTGAATGCATGGCGAGCAATCTACGCGCGCCGGCTTACAGATTTCTGTGAGCTTCATGGGAATTCCACTCGGCGCGTTCGCTCGGTCGCTGCCGTCCAGCCTCCTGGCCTTGCTGGCCTTCCTGGCCCCCTGGCCCGGCTGGCCTGGTCATCGCCAGCACGTCCAGAGCCTTGTCCAGCTGTTCCTGCGTAATCTCGCCCCGTTCCACGTGACCGAGCGCTATGACGACGTCTCTGATCGTCTGCCCGGTGGCCAGCGCCTCGTGCGCGACAGCCGCGGCGGCCTCGTAGCCGATGAATCGGTTGAGCGCTGTTACGATCGCCGGTGAGGACTCGGCCAGCCGGCGCAGCCGGTCCGGATCGGTAGTGATCCCGGCTACCGTCCGATCAGCCAGCAGCACCGCGCCCGTCGTCAGCAGATTTGCCGAGCCCAGCAAGTTCCTGGCGATGACTGGGACCATGACGTTGAGCTCGAAGTTGCCTGCGGCGCCCGCGAACCCCACCGCGGCGTCGTTGCCGATCACCTGGGCGCAGGCCTGGCAGACCATCTCGCAGATAACTGGATTGACCTTGCCCGGCATGATCGAGGAGCCGGGCTGAAGCTCTGGGATCGCGATCTCGGCGAGCCCTGTCCTCGGACCTGATCCCATCAGCCGCAGGTCGTTGCAGATCTTGTACAGGCTAACGGCGATGGTACGCAGCACGCCGCTCGCGGCAACGAGCGCATCCCGGCCGCCAGCCGCCTCGAAGTGGTTGGCGGCCTCTGTGAATGACAAAGCCTCGGTCGACAGCCGCCCGATCACGGCCGCCGCGAAACCAGGCGGCGCATTCAGGCCGGTCCCGACCGCCGTGCCGCCGAGCGGGAGCTCGCATACCTCGGGCAGTACGCCCCGGATCCTGCTGATGCCGTGCCTGACCGCCGCCGCATAGCCGCTGAACTCCTGGCCCAGCGTCACCGGCACGGCGTCCATCAGGTGCGTCCGGCCGCTCTTGACCACCTCGGTGAACTCGGCCGCCTTGTCCTCCAAGGTGCTCGCCAGGTGATCAAGCGCGCGGATCAGCGCGCTGAGCGTCCTTGCCGACGCGATGTGCACGGCGGAAGGGAACACATCGTTGGACGATTGGGAGGCATTGACTTGGTCGTTCGGATGAACGGGGCGGCCGAGCTTGCGGGTGGCGAGCGTCGCGATGACTTCGTTGGCGTTCAT
>DASWGE010000187.1:0-3528 GCA_036393895.1 Streptosporangiaceae bacterium
AATCACCCATACGGCGGTCAGGTGAGCTGGACGGCCCCGATGAAGAGGCGGCCGCCGCTGCTTGAGGTATGGCATTGGAGCTGGCTCGACCCGCACTGGACAACGCCGCTCGCCTGGTGGCTCGCCTGGCATCCGGCCGCGGTTGCGGTCGGCGGCAGCGACTGGCACCGGCCGGGCTCGGACGCGCCGCCCGGCTCACCGACAACGTGGGTGCAGAGCGAGAGCGCCGACCCGCAAGCCGTGCTAGCCGGCCTCGCCGCGGGACGGGTCGCGGTCTCGGCGGGCAGGCAGGGGCCTGTCCTGCTCCGCGTCGACGATGAGCTCGTCGCGTGCGAGGCCGATGGCGCGATCCTGACCGGGCCCGGCGGCCCGCTCTGCCGTGTCCGCGGCGACCTGGCCAGCTTCCCGGCGGAAGAGGGTCACTACCGGCTCACCGATCCCTCCGGGGCGACTCTCGCGATCACGAACTGATCCGGCCGCTCATGTCATCGACCGGCGAGTTGTGATATTTGTGCCTGAACCAATCGAAGCCTGGAGGACAACGATGGCACGCGCGCCACGATGGGGCATCACCCTGCCGCTGCCTGGCCACACGCTGGCCGAGCAGCGCGAGATCATCTCCTCGCTGCCCGATCTCGGCTACACCGACGCCTGGTCGTCCGAGCTGAGCGGCATCGACGCGTTCACGCCCCTGGTCCTGGCCTCCCAATGGACCGACCAGATCAGGTTCGGCACAGCGATCGCCGCTATCTACACGCGCGGGCCCGCGTTGCTAGCCATGACGGCGGCGACTCTGGCCGACCTCGCGCCCGGCAGGTTCGTGATGGGGATCGGGACCTCAACCCCGGTCGTCGTCGAGCAGTGGAACGGGGTCCCGTTCGAAGCCCCGTACCAGCGCTCCCGCGACACCCTGCGCTTCCTGCGGGCGGCGCTGACGGGCCAGAAAGTCACCGAGCAGTACGAGACTTTCACGATCAACGGCTTCCGGCTCGAGCGACCGCCGGCCGTGGCACCGGCACTGGCGCTCGCCGCGCTGCGGCCCCGCATGGTCAAGCTGGCGGCGGCCGAGGCTGATGCGGCGATCACCAACTGGCTGTCGCCGGCTGACACACTCGCCGTCCGGTCAGCCGCCGGACCCGAGTGCGAGCTCATCGCGCGGATCTTCGTCTGTCCCACCACGGACACCGAACTCGCGCGCACGATCGGCAGGCGGATGCTGACCGCATACCTGACCGTGCCCGCATACGCCGCCTTCCACGATTGGCTCGGCCGCGGCGAACTGCTCAGGGCGATGCACGAGAGATGGGCGGCCGGCGACAGGCGCGGCGCGAGCGCGGCCATTCCCGACGAGGTCGTCGACGACCTGCTCATCTACGGGGACCTGCCGACCTGCCGGCACCGGGTGGACACCTACCGCGCAAACGGCCTGGACACTCCCGTCATCGCGGTCGTCCCGCCGCCGGACCTCGACGTGGCCGAGGCCGTCCGCAGCCTCGCCCCGCCCGCCTGACCATGGCGTCAGCCGTAACTGATCACCTGGCGGATGACCTCGCCCTGACCAAGGGCAGCTAGGGCGTCGTCCAAGTCGTCGAGCGTCACCCGCTGCGTGATCATCCCTTCCAGGTCGAGCCGCCCGGCCCGCCACAGGGCGAGGAGCCGGTGATAGTCCGTGCGCACATCCGCCGAGCCGTACAGCGAAGCCGCGATCTGCTTGCCATCGAAGAGCAGCTCGAACGGGGTGAACTCCACCTTCTGATCGGCCCTGCCCGCCCCGACGATCACGACGAGCCCGCCGCGCCGCGCAGCGCCCCACGCCGTCCTGATCGTCTGCGGCAAGCCGACCACCTCGAACGCGTAGTCGAAGCCCTCTCCCCCGGTAAGCTGGCCCGACAGCTCGGCCAGATTGTCCGGATGCACCGCGTGGGTGGCGCCGAAGCGCCTGGCAAGTTCGTGCTTGGTCTCGTTGGTGTCGATGGCCACGATGACGGCGGCACCGGACAGCCGGGCACCCTGAATCACCGAGATGCCGACGCCGCCGCAGCCGACAACCGCGACAGTGGCGCCGGGCTCGACCTTGGCTGTGTTGATCACCGAGCCGACACCGGTCATGACGCCGCAGCCGATCAGCGCCGCCACCTCGAAGGGCACATCATCGTCGATCTTCACCGCGCCGTCGCGGGGCACGACCATCTGCTCCGCGAACCCGCCGCAGCCCGCCATCCCGAACGCCGGGGTATCGCCTACCAGGAACCGCGGCTGCACAAAAGCGTTGATCACGTGCGTGAAGCACAGGAACGGCTGGCCGCGCCGGCATGAAGCGCAGCTTCCGCACGGCGGCAGCCAGCTGGCGATCACGTGGTCCCCCGGCGCGAGGTCGGTCACCCCCTCTCCGACGGCAACCACCTCGCCCGCCGCCTCGTGACCGAGAATGGCCGGCATCGACTGCGGCAGCCCGCCGTTACGGGCAGACAGGTCAGAATGGCACACGCCGGCCGCGCCCATCTTGATCAGCACCTCGCCAGGCCCCGGCCCGACGACCTGGACATCGTCGCGGATGTCGAGCTTGGCGTCACCAACCGCATGGAGTACCGCAGCGCGCACCGCGCACCTCCGATTTCTGGCGAATCCAGCAGCGATCCGCTCAAAAGTAGAACAGGTTACAGTCACACTGCGCAACCCGCACGCGGCCAGGTTCGCTCAGATTCACGAAGGCGACGAGCTATCAGGTCCCCAGCGACGCGGCATTCAGCAGACACGAGAAGGTGAACCCCTATATACAGGGATACGAGTTAAGCGCGTATTTGGATGGATGGATATATATGGTCGCTACGCCCAGCTGGTGGAAACCCTTTATCGGCCTCGGAGTTGCGTTGGCCGCTGCTGCTCCGGCCACCTCAGCGATGGCCGTCGGCCCGCAGGCGTCTCTGGGCTGGCGGATTGTCTACCGGCACGTGACGACGAACTCCTTCTCCTCCTACCGCGCCGTGACCGCAAGTGACCGATCGCATGCTTGGGCGGTTGGCGGTACCGGCGTGGCCGGTTACGGCTCGCCCATAGCGGCTCACTGGCATCACGGCAGATGGTCAGCGACTGCGATCCCGTCGCGCGCGGTCGGCTCCATCGTCGCGGTCAGCGCCGATGGGCCACGCGACGCCTGGGCGGTGACTGTCGGGAACGTGCTGCATTGGCACACAGGCAGATGGACGATAGCCAAGTCCTTCTCCCTCCAGGGAGGGCCGCCAGGGTTCCAGCCAACGGGCATCACGGCGTTGAGCCCGACAGACGTCTGGGTCTTCGGCGGCACCGGGCACTGGGCCGGGCGAGGCACCTGGCACCTCCACGGGCAGACGTGGACCAAGGTGGCCGGCGCCGGACATAACATCTTCGAGGCCAGCGCCCTGTCGCCGAGGAGCATGTGGGCGATCGCCGGGCGCAACGGCGACTCCATCCTGCGCTACGCCAACGGGCGCTGGCGGCTAGTGACGAGCCCGGCCCTGGCTGGTCTGCAATTCGACGGCATCTTCGCCG
>DASWGE010000188.1:0-8615 GCA_036393895.1 Streptosporangiaceae bacterium
CTCGTTCTGAGCCTTGCACCACTGGCACTCGATCCGATCCATTCGGGCAGGCCTTTCTGACGCGGTGCCCATTCAGACACATCGGGAATATGCTTAATGCACCAGCAGATGTGGCAGCTAATAGCACTTCATAGCAGATCGCAGTGGAACCGGCGGCCCGTCGCAGCAACGTTTGCGGACCGCTGATCGACGTATTTAGGCGGTGGCCTATCCAGGCGCCTAGCTCGCCGGAGTTCCGCACTCGGCGCAGAATTTGGACGTCGCGCCCATCGCCGCGTTGCAGTTCGAGCATTGCCGCGACATCGGATTGCCGCACGAGTCGCAGAACTTCGCCCCCTCGCGGACCTCGTTCTGGCAATTGCCGCACGCAACGGTGCCGGCCTGGGGCGGTGGTGCCTGCTGCGGCGCCGGCCGGGCCTGGGGTGGCGGTGCTTGCTGCGGCGCCGGCGGAGCCGGAGGCGCGTAGCCCTGCCCGCCGCCGGCGAATCCCGGAGCTGGCGGCGGCGGATAGCCGGGAGCCTGCTGGGGGACGCCCATATTCTGGCCAAGGCCAAGGCCGGCCCCGAGGAAGACCGGGCTCACCGCGGCGCCACCTTGCGCCATTCCCTGGCCCGCGCCCTGCATCATCTCTGCCTGGGCGGCTTGCAGGTATCCGCCGGCCAGCCTGCTGTAGGCGGTGTCCCCGGCCAGCTTCTTGAGCCTGGCATTGTCGTCATCGTCGAGGTTGATGTCGAGGTTGCCGAGGCGGGTGATCGCGATGCCGTATCCGGCCAGCTCGGTGTTGGTCTCTTCCAGGGTCCCGTGCTCGATCTCGGCTCTGTGCATCGACAGGCCAAGGATCTGCCACGCTCCGGACATCAGCTGGGAGGTGACTCCTGACCTGGTGCACTTGAGCAGCTGCTGGGTGACCCAGGATGTCACGGCGTCGTTATTGGTCACGTCGACCGTGCCGACCAGGTTCAGGATCAGCCTGGCCGGGTCGATCACGCGGACCGCGTATTCGCCGAACGCGCGGAGTGTGACGATCAGGGCGGTCTGAGGATCCCGAACCTCGTCCAGGCGCCCGCCGAAACGGAGGTTCGGGAACTCCCGCGCGCCGACGAAGAAGATCTCGGCCTTGAACGCGTTGCTATTGCTCGCCCAGTCGACGAACATTCCGAGGAAAGGCAGCTCGGCCGCGTCCAGCGTGTGCTGGCCCGGCCCCAGGATGCCCATCACCCGGCCCTGGCTGATGAACACCGCGACGGCATCAGGCTCGACGATGGCCCTGGAGAGCTTGCGGATGTTGTGGTCGGGCCATTTGAAGACGATCTGACCCTTCGAGCTGTCGGGTGCCGCGATGAACTCCCGGCGGGCCTCATTGAGAATGCCCATCAAATCGCTCCCCTTATTCCCCTGGTGCAGCCCTCGCCTGCGGCAATGGCCACATCTAGGCGGATCATACGTTCGGCGGGGCGATCCTTGCCTTGCACGAAGAGGATGACATACGCGATCGCGTGCCAGCAACGGCTGCCGGTGGCCTGATCGGCCAGAGGTTTTCCTGGCTGCCCAGCTGCTCGCCGCGTGAGCGCCCCAGGCCGCTACTACCATTCTGGCGGTGAACCAGACCTGGGATCCGGCTGCACCCGGCGTGCTCGTGCTGCCGTCTGGCAGGCTGATCCGCGGCCGTGGCCTGCGACGGCCGCCGCAGGAGGGGGATGGTGCTGTCCCGGAACTGGGCATCTACCTGTTGGGCACTGCCCCGCCGGACGTGGCGTGGGAATCCCGATGGCTGCGCTGGCCGGATTTCGGCCTGCCGGCCGACCGCGCCCTCGCGGCCCGGACGTTCGAGGAGGCCTGGCTACGGTCGGCCTGCGAGCGGGTCGAGGTCTCCTGCGCGGGGGGTCGCGGGCGCACCGGGACGGCGCTCGCCTGCATCGCCATCCTCGATGGCGTGCCCAGTTCGGCCGCCGTGGCATTCGTCCGCGCACACTACGATCCGCGCGCGGTCGAGACACCGTGGCAGCGCCGGTTCGTTACCCGCTTCCGCCCTGATCCGGGCCAGGCGCAAGAACCCAGCGTTCCTGATCGACGCGGCGACTGAGCCGGATCATCCGGACTTAGGCTTCTGTGTTTTGCGGCCATGGAGATCCCGGTTGCGGTGAAGCGGGCTTCGATGAGGGCCGCCAACTCTTGCGGAACCGGGTCCAAGGACGGCGCGTCAGGATTCTCGCCGCCGCTGCTGGCGAACCTGACGGACCGGCCGCTTGTTCCGGCCCAGTGCTGGACTTCGCCCTGCGCTAGCCGGTAGTTGCCAGCATCTCATCGTAGGAAGCCGCTCAGGACCCGCCGTCGTCCTGTGATACATCTGTAGAAAGTGCCGCATAGTTCGGCGGCCGATGCCTTCGTGACGCCGTTGCCGATTAAGCAGGACAGGGAGCAGGATGAACGCAACCCCCGCCCGAACTGCCGAGCCAGCCGCCGGTCCCGGGCACGTGGACGTCCTGATCGTCGGTGCGGGCCTATCTGGCATAGGGGCCGCCTGCCGGCTGCAGATGCAGGCTCCCGGCATGTCGTATGCGATCGTCGAGGCACGCGGCGTCAGCGGCGGGACATGGGAGCTGTTCCGTTTCCCCGGCGTCCGGTCGGACTCTGACATGTTCACGCTCGGCTACCCGTTCCGCCGGTGGGACCGGCGCGAGGCCATCGCGGGCGGCGGCGATATCCTCCGATATCTCAGGGACACCGCGACGGCCTACGGCGTCGATAAGCGGATCAGCTATCACAACCGCGTCGTGCGGGCTGACTGGTCAGGCGATGACGCGCGGTGGACAGTGACGATCGAGCACACCGAGACCGGCGCGCGCAGCGAGCGGACGTGTCGCTTCCTCTACCTGTGCTCCGGCTATTACCGGTACGACGTGGGTTATACGCCCACCTGGCCAGGACAGGACGACTTCGCGGGCACGCTGGTGCACCCGCAGCACTGGCCAGCCGATCTCGACGTCACCGGCAAGCGAGTCGTCGTGATCGGCAGCGGGGCCACGGCCGTCACAATGGTGCCGGCCCTGGCTGAGACCGCCGCGACGGTGACGATGTTGCAAAGGTCGCCGTCCTACGTGCTTTCCCTGCCTGGCGGCGACCCGGTCGCCGATCTTCTGCGCAAGGTGCTGCCACCGGATCTTGCCTATTCGGCCGTGCGGTGGAAGAACGCGCGGATCGGCACCGCGATCTATAGCTTCTGCCGGAAGAACCCGGCCAGGGCGCGAGCGATCCTGCAACGGGGCGCCGCCAAGCGGCTGCCGGCCGGCTACGACATCGGTACGCACTTCACGCCGGCTTACCAGCCCTGGGATCAGCGGATGTGCCTGGTGCCTGATGGGGACTTCTTCGCGGCGATCAAGTCGGGTAAGGCGGAGGTCGTCACCGACCACATCGACTCCTTCACCGCGGGCGGAATCCGGCTGCGTTCGGGCGGGCTGCTCGAGGCGGACGTCATCATCACCGCCACGGGGCTGAACCTGCTCCCGCTCGGCGGGATCGACGTGACCGTCGACGGCGAGCAGGTCATCGTCTCGCGCCGGGTGGCCTACAAGGGCATGATGCTCGACGGCGTGCCTAACATGGCCTTCGCGATCGGCTATACCAACGCGTCGTGGACGCTCAAGGTCGATCTGGTCTCCAGCTACGTCAGCCGCCTGCTGGCTTTCATGAGCGAGAACGGTTATGCGACCGTCACCCCGAGGCTGCCGGCGGGGCACCTTGCGACGACGCCACTCATCGACATGACATCCGGGTATTTCGAGCGTGCGCGGCACACCCTGCCGCGCCAGGGTGACCGGGCACCATGGCGGCTGCGGCAGCACTACTTCAAGGACGCTGCGCTGTACCGCGGGCCAGTCGACCCGAAGGAACTGGAGTTCCGCCCGGCCCCTGCCCTGGCGCGGCAGGCCAGTTGACCGATCTGGGATCGCGCCGCGCCGCCCTGGCTCGCATCAAATCGTGGCAGTTATCGCGCTCCGGCCGGTCGAGGACGGCGACCTTGACGCGCTGTTCGACCAGATGCGCGACCCGCAGTCGGTGTGGATAGCCGCATTCACCGCCGATGACCCCTACGCCCGTGCGGCCAGCGACAACGCCGTCTCGCTGCGGGTGCTCAAGAAGGCCGGCTTCCAGGCGGTCGGAACCGAGTGCTCATTCGCGCCGGCCAGGAAGACCGAGATCGAGGAAACAATCCTTCGCAAGGATTAGCCCTGGCTAGCGGTGGTAGCCTCGGTCACTTGAAATCCTCGGCACGCTCCACCCGGCGGACGGTGATCGCGGCTGGCAGCTCGGCGATCGCACTGGCGATCCTGGCAGCCGTAGCTGTGGTGCTGACCGGGAACCACTCGCCCGCGGCTAAGCGGCCGGCACCAACGACCACCCCGTCGGCCAGGCTGAGTCACCACGTGAAGCGGCCGCTGACCTCGCCGTTTACCGGCGAGCGGATCAAGTATCTCCGGCGAGAATTGATTTTCAAGATCGACAACGTTGTGCAAGCCCGGCCGCCGACGGGCCTGCAGGACGCGGACATCGTCTACCTGCTGCCGGTGGAAGGCGGGCTGAGCCGGATCATGGCCGTCTTCTCCTCGCGCATCCCGCAGGTGGTCGGCCCGGTCCGGAGCTCACGCGAGGAGGACGTCAAGCTGCTCAGGCAGTTCGGCAAGCCGGCGTTCGCCTTCTCGGGCGCGCAGCCCGCGCTGCTACCGGTCGTCGAGCATGCCAGGATCGCCGACCTCTACGCCGGCCGTGTCGGCGGCTACTTCCGCGACAACAGCCGGGTCGCTCCGTACAACCTCTACGCGCGCACCCGAACGCTGCTGCACGAGGCACCGCACGCCAGCCTGGCGCGCGATATCGGCTTCAGATTCGGATCGGCTCCGCCAGGCGGCAAGCGAGCGCACTCCTACAGCGTTTCTTACCGGGCAGCGCATTTCACGTTCTGGTGGTCGCACAAGCAGCACCGCTGGCTGGCCTCGATGGACGGTCGGCTTGCCCGCTCGGCCAATGGCCACCTGCTCGGCGGGCGCACCGTTGTGGTCCAGTACACCAGGGTGCGTACCTCAGTCTTCCGCGAGCTTGGCATTCGTCCCCCGTACGCGGTCACGGTTGGTCACGGCAAGGCGGTCGTGCTCCGCAACGGGCGGGCCTACCACACGTCCTGGTCGCGGCCGACCAAGAACGGCGGGACGAAGTTCACCCTGCCGGGCGGCCACCGGATGCTGTTCGCGCGCGGCCAAGTCTGGGTGATCTACGCCTTCGGCCCCGGCTCGACTCGCTGACCGCTCAGAGTATTACTTGTGCTACAATGTAGTGCATGACAACGCCGCTATCGATCAGGTTCGATGATCGCTTGCTGGCCAGGCTGCGTCGCCGCGCCAACGCGACGTCAGGTACGACGTCAGCCCTGGCGCAGCGATTGATTGACGAGGGCTTGCGGATGGCCGATCACCCCGGCGTCATCTTCAAGGACGGCCCGTCGGGCCGTCGCGCCGCGCTTGCTTACGGTCCAGATGTATGGGAGATCGTCAAGTTCCTGCGCGAGATCGACGAACGCGGTCCAGCAGCACTCGACGCCGCAGCCGAGGTACTCGCGATCGATGCGAGCCGGATCGCGATCGCGATGAGCTATTACACGGCTTTTCCTGACGAGATCGACGCCGAAATAGCCGATGCCGATGATGCCTCTGCCCGCGCTGAGGAAGCCTGGCGCGTCCAGCAGCGGCTCATCGCATGACCTCGCCGATTCGCGCCCGTCTCATCCTGGATGAGATGTTCTCGGCTGCCCTCGCTAGTGCCCTGCGCGACCTTGGCCACGATGTCATTGCCGTCACAGAGCGATCCGACCTTAGGGCGATGACCGACGGCGAGCTTTTCACC
The DNA here is from genome assembly GCA_036393895.1 of Streptosporangiaceae bacterium. Lineage (GTDB taxonomy): Bacteria > Actinomycetota > Actinomycetes > Streptosporangiales > Streptosporangiaceae > Chersky-822. The sequence goes on from DASWGE010000188.1 coordinate 5,899, forward strand.
TGGGCCGTCAATGAGCGCCGCTGGTTGCTTACCGAGAACGTTAAAGATTTTAGGCCGATCCTGCTTCGCGCGGCGCAGGGTGGCACGGCCGTCTTCGGGATTCTCTTCACCAGCAGCCGGGCTTTCCCGCGCTCGCGCAAGAACCCGGGCCCGCTCATCCATGCCCTCAGCAGCTGGCTCATGGCCGGTCCGCCTGACTCTCCGATCACAGAGGACTGGCTAAGGCCAGACGATTAGCTCACCGCGCGGCACCGACCCGAGGTCACGCAAGGAATCCTCACGGCTGGTCTGGGAGGACTGCCAGCCGCAGCCGTCTGAGCCGGTCGGGGTCGGCGATCACATCGATGGCAGTGATCTGGCCCGTGGCGCTGACCGTAAACGCAAGCACGACCTGGAGCCGGCCTGCGGGCGCGAACACGATGCCCACCTCTCCGTCCACCAGCGCAAGCTGAGAGCGCCCAGCGCGCACCGAGGACGCGATCGCGCCGCTGGCGACTAGTTCCGCTCCGCGCAGCAGCACCGGCTTGCCTGACGGGCTGGCCTGCGCATCGGCGGTCAGGCTGACGTCGGAGTCCAGCACCGCGACGAGCGCCGCGATGTCGCCGCCGCGGGCCGCGGCGAGGAATGCGGTGGCCACCACCCGCTGCCGGGCGAGGTCGGAGGCGCGATCAGGGCTTGGGGCACCGCGTACTCTGCGCCTAGCCCGGCTGGCGAGCTGCCGCGTCGCCTCGGGAGAGCGGCCGAGCACGGCGGCTACCTCGGTGAACGGCATCGCGAACAGGTCGTGCAGCACGAACGCGAGCCGCTCGGCGGGCGTGAGCGTGTCGAGCACTACCAGCAGGGCGAGGCCGACCGAGTCGGCGAGCACAGCCTCGTCCTCTGGATCGCCGGCCTGGCTGGCCGTGCCAGCGCCAGCTGCCCTTGTAGAAACGGCGGTGCTTGCCGCCATCTCGGCTGCGCCCGGCCAGGAATCGCCGACCGGCTCTTCCTGCCGGTACCGGCGCGAGCGAAGCATATTGAGCGCTACCCTCGCAACGACCGTCGTCAGCCAGCCGCCGAGATTCTTCACCTCGCTGGTATCCGCGCCGGTCAACCGCAGCCAGGTGTCCTGGACCGCGTCCTCGGCGTCGGAACTAGAGCCAAGCAGCCGGTAGGCCACCGCGCGGAGGTGATCGCGGTGCTCTTCGAAGGCGGCTGCCAGTACCTCAGTGTCGCTCATCTGTTACGTTTCCTCGTTGCCTGCTCCCCACACTGACACCGCGCAACCCGGGGACGTGACATGCCGTGGGGATGGGCGGTCGGCCGGGCCCGGGCGGGGCGGCCGCGGCAGAGGCATCCGGCCAAGCTCACGGGGTACTCACAACCCTGTAAGTGCCGCACGGGTAAGCCGATCGGGGGATCCGGGGGATCGAGGATGAACAGCGGCTTCTACGGGCCTGAGGGCTTCGGTTCGAGCCCGTTTGATGACTTCCTTGCTCGCATCTACGGTGCCGGCGCCGGATCGGCGTGCCCGCAGCGGGTCGATGTCACGCGGCTGATGAGTGCGCGGGCCCGCGAATTGCTGGGCGCGGCAGCTGCGAGGCAGCCGAGCTGGGCGGAACGGACCTGGACACCGTTCATCTGCTCTGGGCGGCCGCCACGCTGGATCCCACCCGGCAGCTGCTGGCCCGGGCCGGCGCGGATCCTGACGAGCTCGCCAGGGCAATCGAGGCGCAGGAACGCCAGGGCGAGAGCAGGGCCGAGCCGCCGCAGCTGACGCCCGGCGCTAAACGTGCGCTACTGGACGCGCATCAGATCTCGCGCTCGCTCGGATCTACCTATATCGGGCCCGAGCACATCTTGTTCGCACTGGCGATTAACTCCGACTCCCCGGCTGGCCGCATGTTGTCCAGTGCCCGGGTGACTCCGGAAGCGCTCCAGGCCGCGCTGGCCGCCCACCCGATTCCGCCCGGACAAGGCGGGCCGCCGGGACCAGGTAGCAGGTCCGCTACTCCCACGCTTGATCAGTTCGGCCGTGACCTGACTGCCCTGGCCAGGGAGGGCCGGATCGACCCAGTGATCGGTCGCGACGGCGAGATCGAACAGACCATCGAGGTGCTGTCCCGGCGGGGCAAGAATAACCCGGTGCTGATCGGCGAGGCGGGGGTCGGCAAGACGGCGATCGCCGAAGGCATCGCGCAGCGTATCGCCGATGGCCAGGTCCCGCGCATGCTGGAGGGCAAGCGCGTCGTGCAGCTCGAGCTCTCCGGAGTGGTCGCTGGAACCCGCTACCGCGGCGACTTCGAGGAGCGCATGCGCAGGATCATTGACGAGATCCGGCAGCGCAGTGACGAGCTGATCATCTTCATCGATGAGCTGCACACTATTGTCGGCGCAGGTGCTGGCACAGAGGGTGGCGTGGATGCCGGCAACATGATCAAGCCAGCGCTAGCCCGCGGCGAACTGCACGTGACCGGCGCGACCACGCTCGATGAGTACCGCAAGAACATCGAAAAGGACGCGGCCCTCGCCCGGCGCTTCCAGCCGATCCTGGTGCCCGAGCCCAGCGTGGACGACGCGATCGCCATCCTGCGCGGCCTGCGCGACCGGTACGAGGCGCACCACCAGGTCAGGTATGCCGACGAGGCTCTGGTCGCGGCTGTGGAGCTGTCGGATCGCTACATCACGGACAGGTTCCTGCCTGACAAGGCCATCGATCTGATCGATCAGGCTGGTGC